>JANLHZ010000147.1 GCA_024653775.1 Planctomycetota bacterium
ACAAAAATGACATTATTTTCGTGCCGTCTACGAATTTAATGTAATGTTATTGGCAACGCTGATAATCGTACAAATAATTCGTAGACGGTACGAATATAATGTGCGACGATCGCTTCGCTCACAGTCGCACTCCGGGTTACGCCTTGAGGTTTCGTGGCCTCCGTACGAGACGTCCGTGCTACAGGGTTCACCGAACGTCCGCCACGAATGGCACTAAGATAATGGTTTTCCTCGATCAATTCTTTAGCTGTCAAAAGTCAAGCGCTCGTGATTAAAGGGATTTTATGTTTAGGACGTGTAAAATAATAAGTTACCGATTTCGCATCACATATTCACGCCATCTTCACATCACGCTCGGTCGCCAAATCCTCGACGGAGCTACGGCTACGACTCCGGTTTGGCTTCCTCGTGCAATGCGAACCTGACGCAACTCTGAGCGCGATTTTCGTAAACTTATTTTGACGCGCCTCCTTAGAAACTATCTCAATCAAGCGACGTCGATAATTCGGAGCCGTCAAACGAGACGTTTGACGGCTTTTGCGGACGAGGACGTCCGCGGTCCAAGGTGCCCACGATAGTTTCTTAGCGCCATTCGGGTCCGCCCCTGATTAAAAATATTCCAGATTCGAAACGAATCCTGACTTTGTCGGCTTTACAATGGGAACCTCATTTCTCGAATTTTAGTACAGATTGAAAAGCGTTATTTGTTGGAGATTGCAGTGATCAAAATTCTGAACCTCCCGATGTTTACCGCCGTTTTCGCCCTGTCGGCGTGTTCGATGCTATCGAGTCCGGAACCCGAACCGCAACCCGAGCCGCAGCCGAGGTCGAACGCGGAGGCGGTCCGCGGCAACGCGGGAGCCGCGATGCAGGATATGGACTCGATCCTTCAGGGAGGCCAGGGAACGATGGGAGCGCAGAACCAGAACCCGGCGCCACAGAATCCGGCTCCAGTTCCAGTTCCAGCTCCGCAGCCCGCGCCGCAGCCCCAAAGTACGACGAGCGATCTTAACTTCGGCGGTCAGTTCGCGTCATCGAGACCTTCGTGGCTTGGCGATCAGAACAACGCCGGGCTGAACGCTTCGAAGTATCTCGCAGTGGTTGGAACGTCGACGTTTTCTGGAAACCAGAGCCGTGACGCGGAAGAAGCGAAGAACAGCGGCTATCGCTCCATCGCGGGAAGGTTCGAGACTCAGATTCAGAGCGTTTTCGAGAGCCTGAACCAGCAGGTAATCAGATCGTCGCCGACCGGAAACGTCGGCTCGTCGCGGTACAGCGCGTCGTCACAGACAAGAAGCGCGGTGGACGAGACGCTTTCGGACGTGCAGGCGGTGCAGTATTACATCGATCGTCCGAACAGAATCGTGTACGCGTTATGCGTGCTGAATATCGAAACTTTCGGGCAGAAGCTCGTTTCGGATTACAACTCAAATCAGGCGTCTGTGAACTCGAACTACCAGCAGGCTCAGAACGAGATGGTGAGTAACGACCGCTTCGGCGCGCTGAGCTATCTTTACAAATGCTGGGGCAACATCCTGACCGCGAACGCGATCCTCGCAAAGCTGAGAGTTATCGGAAAGGCGAATCTCGTGGCGCCGTCCGAGGCGGAGGTCGGAAAGATCGTCGCGGAAATCAACGAGATCGCAAGCTCGATAAAGTTCGTGATGCGGTTCTATCTCGACAAGCGCGAAAACGGAACCACGACGCCGATCGACAGCGAAGGCAGGAGCCTCGGGACGAACTTCGTGAACGCTATCAAGGCGCAGAACATGGACTGCGCGACGGTTCGCGGTGCGCTGTTCGACTGGACCCACGAGAGCTGGGATCGCGCACTTGCGACCGACGTGCAGGCTGGACTCCAGGGTCAGGGGAATTATCTGATCGTCGCGAAAGTCACGGCGGAGCTTAGCTCCACGCAGAGACTTCCGGGCGGGAACTCGCTTTACGCCTGGCGAAGCACCGGAGAAGCCGTCGTGTACGCGATCGAAGACAATATGAACGCGGTCGCCCGCGCAAGCTTCGAAATGGACGACAGCACGAAGAAGGTCGACCCCGTCAGCGATCGCGCCCGTGGCGCCGCGGCCCAGGCCGGCGCGGAAAGGCTGACTTCCGCCCTGATGGCGCAGCTCGTTCCCGTGACGCAGTCTTAGGAGTCGGAACACAATAAACTATCGATTCTGCATCACATCTTCACGCCATCTTCAATCCGCACTCAATCGTCAAATCCTCGAAGTAACTGTGCTACGACTGCGGTTTGACTCAATCGTGCGAGTCGAATCTGACGTAAATCTGAGCGCATAATTCGAAACTTTATTGTTTTCCGACTCCTTAAGAAAAAATGCGTACAAGCTTAAAATGACATTCCGATACTATTAAACTTCATGTCCGTTCAGGTTGGGTCCGAAACCGGGTCATCTTCCGGAAATTTACCAGCTTACAATATATCTATATCTGATCGAGTTTGGGGCGTCTTACAGGTTGCGCCGTGGGGACTGGGTTTTGGGGACTGGGTTTTTGCGCCATGCAAAACTTCGATATCGGGAAAGGTTTACAAGCTATGGAACGTATAGGCATCCTTGGCAGAGCTTTGTTATTATTGCTTCTTCCTATGACTTTGTCCGCGTTCGGCCAGCATACGTTCACGGATTCGTTCCGTGACGATTTCACGCTGCCCGAGAGGTCTTATTCAAGCGCGCTCGGTAAGCCTGTGATCGTCAAGCAGACCGACGATCGCAACGGCGGGCTGACCATCTATAACCAGTTCGACGTCCAGCACGGAAAGGCGCGATACCTGAACTACGCCGAGGCTCCGTACCAGATCCACGGTGCGGACCTCGATATTTTCGCCACAGGTTCCTGGGCGTCCTCGCAGATTTCGCCCGAACTCACTCCGAATAGCACGGAGAGGACCCTGACCGATTTCTACGGCGGCATTTTTCAATACGGGGAACTCGACGGCTTCGCGGTTTCCGGATACGCGTTCATCGAGGACGAGCGCACGAGGAGACTCGACGCGGGATCGCAGACAACGACAGCGGGCATAATTCCGATATTGCCTTCCACGACGATCTCGGGCGCGTCCGTCGTGACGAACACCGTCAGATACCGCTACGACTTCAACTTCGGCGCAGGCGCGTCGATGGGGGACTTTGGCCTCGGCGCAGGGATTTACTCCAGCGGGCGGAACAGCCAGACGAATCAGAACAACACGATGAGCGTCACCACGACCGGCGTTCAGCTCGGCACCGTGTTCGACTTCGCTACGGACCTGCGGTTCGGATTCATGTTGCTTCCGTCCTTCGACGAGGTGACCTACGAGGCGTCTGGAACCACCACCAAGATGAAGGGCACGGGCGCGACGCTCGCGCTCGCTCCGCAGATCGTGTACGAGTTCGACGAAGCCGGCAGCATCCTCGCCTTCAGCGGAATTTACAGCCCGTGGAGCGAATGGGAACTCGACTTCCAGAACGTCGGCGAGAACACCGGAATGGTCGCGCCTCTCTCCGCTGGAATAACCGCGATTCTGCGCGCCACCGATGACCTCACGCTCAGCGGGAGATTCGTTTACGATCAGGTCTCCTCCCATTACGAGTACCCCGTCTCGAACAATTTCAGGTATCGCGCGTTTAGCGCGGACTACACCGCCGCGCTTGGCGTCGAGCAGTTCCTGACGGACAGCTTCGCGGGCTACGGCTCCTTCGAATACCGCCGCGAACGGGACAAGAATCGCATCGACGAGTTCTCGAACGAAATCCATGTGAACGAACTTATCCGCTTCCAGGGCGGAAGCAGAATCTTCTTCGACGGGAACGCCTCGTTCCAGTTCGGGGGAAGCTGGACCACCCGTCGAATCTCGACGACGCCGCGCAAAGTCGACGGCAGTTCAGAGCTTGACAACGAAGTCCGGGCCTCCTTCGGAACCACTTTCAGCGCGGCAGGACTCGATTTCGACTTCCTTCTCGGCTACACGTATATGTTTGTTTTCGACAACGAAGAGACCGAAGGAGTTTCGGGTTCTACGGCGGGGCTTGATTTCGGACTTGAATTGTCTTATGCGTTTTAATATATTCCGCCGAACATTGGTCTCGGCAAGCTGTAGAACGATGAATCTCGGAGAGGTGCCGGAGCGGTCGAACGGGCCGGTTTCGAAAACCGGTGTGCCCTTGCGGGTACCCAGGGTTCGAATCCCTGCCTCTCCGTTTTTCTTTTTTTGCGACCCAGCAAGCACACTTCCTTGATGTAGCGCTTTCGTCCCCGCCGCAAACGGACGTGCCCGTCACGCGGAGATCGCGCGCGGGTGGCGGTAGCGCATCCGTCCCCGGCTGCACAAACTTGGTCGCCGGTGGCTACCTCCGGGCGAGGAATTTACCTTTGTTTCTTCGTCTTCGCGGCTCTTTTTATTTCGTTCACACCTGCGACTGAAGCGCCTTTTTGTCGATCTTCCCTGTCGCGAGCATAGGTAGGTTCCGGGCGATTCGAAACTCCTTCGGGACTTTATACGGCGCGAGCATCTTTTCGCAGTGTTTCCTTAGGTCGTCCTCCGTAGCGGCGTCTGTTTTCAGGACCACGAACGCAACTCCGACCTCCTGGAAGACGGTGTCGCTCTTTGGCACCACCGCAGCGAGTGCGACGTCGGGCATCTCTTCGAGAGCGGCTTCGATCTCCCGCGGGTAGACGTTCTCTCCGCCGGATTTGAACATCTCCTTCGCGCGGCCTACGATGGTGACGTATCCGCGTTCGTCAAGAAATCCGAGATCGCCGGTCGAGTACCAGCCATCCTCGTGAAAGACTTCCGCGGTTGCTTTTTCGTTTCGAAAATACCCGAGTCCAACGCAGTCGCCGCGAATCTCGATCTCGCCGATTCCGCCTTCCGCAAGCTTTTCGCGCGCGGGATCGACCACGCGAAGTTCGAAATTCGGATGGCATCGTCCGGCGGTTCGCGCGAGGGTTTCGACATCGTCATCTTCCGCGGAATACGTCACGAACCCCGCGGCCTCGGTCATTCCGTAACCCGTCGCGAGTCGTTTCCCGAGCGACGCGAGTTTTCGGACAAGCTCGACCGGAGCGGCCGCGCCCGCCCACGCGATGGATTCGAGGCTGGACAAGTCGTAGCGGGCAAAGTCCGGAAGTCGCAGCTCGAGGATGAACATCGTCGGAACCTGCCCGAGCACCGTGATTTTTTCGTCCTGCACCGCTTGCAGCGTTCCGTCCGGCGTAAACCGGGCGAGAAACACGACCGACGCGCCGACGAAAAAAGCCGCCGCGGTGAGTTCTATCGAGCACGCGATATGAGAAACCGGCATGTGTACGAGCACCCGTGAATTTTTGCCGATTTCGAAGGCTTCGGTCTCCGCGGAAATCGACGCGATGACGTTGCCGTGGGAAAGAAGCGCGCCCTTCGGTTTTCCGGTGGTGCCCGACGTGTATACGATCAGCGCGGGATCGCTAGTCTTGGGCCTGAATTCTGCGCAGTTCGTCTTAGAGGCCTCTAAGACTGCGGGCAGATCGCAAGCTCCCTGGTCGGTCAGCTCGCCGCGCGTGTACGCCTCGACGATCAGGAGTTCATTATGCTCGCTTCTGACAGCAGTCAGGGCGTCGCCAAAGTCCTTACCATCGAAGGAGCCAGGGCACGCGAGCAGAAACGGCTCGCAGTCGGAGATCAGGAACCGAAGCTCCGGAATCTGCATTTTAGGATTGATGCCGACGAAAATTCCGCCCGCGAGAACCGTTCCGTAATAGACGACCAGAAAATCGTTGCACGGCGGCGCGATCATCGCGACCCTGTCGCCGACCTTCATTCCCGCTGTCTGCAAGTACGCTGCGAATCGTCTTATCTTCTCCGCGAGGTCCGCGTATGACAGCCGCTCTCCGTTGAAGCACGACGCCTCCTTCTCCGGCGCGACTCTGGCGAAGTGTAAAACCGGATCGCAGATGTTTTCGAATACCATTTGTCCGCTCCGATGAGGGTGCATGCGATGCGCCCCTACGAAATTCCCCCTACGAAATTCACACTCGCGCTCCAGCGCTCTTCCCGTGATTATTCTAATCTGAAGGCGGTCGATCATTGAAAATGATCGCATCCTCTGCCTCACGCTTTTTGACGGATTCGTCGTGGAGTTTCAGCGCCTCCGACGCGGGGATCGTGACGATCTTTCCATCGTGCTTGATAACGACGTTCTGCCCGAGGAGCGCCTTCCTGTGGTAAAGCTCGCGGATGGCTTTGCTGAAGCTTTTCCTATAACTCTCGGCTTTATCCAGCATGAGTTCGCTAATCATTTATATACTCCTTCATCCGCTCAAATCCATCGTACTCTTCCACCCTAATCCCGCTTTGTCCGACTTTCTTGAAAATGATGTCGGGTTCTGACTGTTCATTATTATAACACACAACAATGTCTGCAAGAGGCATATATATCTCAAGGAAGTTCTTCAGACCGCGCTTGTGTCGTCTTCTCGATACGTCCGCTGGAATGTGATGACCACCGTCTGCGACCCTACCCTTTATTCGCTCGATGCACATGGTTACCTCCGGAATCCACAAATAGTGAATTTCGATGTGATAACCGGAAGACCTCATATCCTTGATAAGTTTGACGTATCCACGTCCGGAAAGCGTCGTCTCGAAAGCGAAGCTCTGTCTTTCGTGGACCTCAGTGTGAATTTTTCCGAGGAATAATCTCCCAGCTTCGAATTCGGAACGAGCCGGTGCGAGCGGACTGAGTCCCGCGGCGATGTTGTCCGCGTTTATGAAATTCAAACAGCCGACGGAATTGCGAAGGAAGTTCATCGCGAACGTCGTCTTCCCGGAGCCGTTCGGTCCCGCGATTATGTAGCAGGTCGGTTTTTCAGAATCCATAACCCATCAACTGAACTTCGGGTCCATCTCCCAGTGGAGATGATTTGCGGACGAGGACCTCCGCGGCCCCAGCGCGCAAGCGAGACGCCCGCGCCCCCAGCTTTACGACGAGGCGTTCTTGATCGAGTCCGCCTTGTCGGTCTTTTCCCAACTGAACTCGCTCCTGCCGAAGTGCCCGCCCCACGCGGTCGCGGCGTAGATCGGGTTGAGGAGGTTCAGCGTCTCGATGATACCCTTCGGCGTGAGCGAGAAGGTGTCGCGCACGATCTTCTCGATGCGATCGTCGGGGACTTCGCTCGTTCCGTAGGTGTCGACGCGGACGCTCACCGGCTCCGCAACGCCGATCGCGTAGGCGAGCTGGACCTCGCACCTGCGCGCGAGTCCCGCCGCGACGATGTTCTTCGCGACGTACCGCGCCATGTACGCGGCGCTGCGATCGACCTTCGACGGATCCTTTCCGCTGAACGCGCCGCCGCCGTGACGGCCCATGCCGCCGTAGGTGTCGACGATGATCTTGCGTCCGGTGAGTCCAGCGTCTCCGTGAGGACCGCCGATGACGAATCTGCCCGTCGGGTTGACGTGCATGATCGTTTTGTCGTCGAGGAGGTCTGCCGGAATGACTTTCTCGATGATCTCGCGTCTGACTTCCGCGGCGATCTGCTCGTGGGAAACGTCCGGCGAATGCTGCGCGGAAATGACGACGGTGTGCACGCGTTTGACGTCGAGACCGTCGTACTCGACTGTAACCTGGCTCTTGGCGTCGGGACGAAGCCACGGAAGGCGCTTGTCTTTCATTGCGTGGTGCAGCTCCGTCGTAAGCTTGTGCGAGAACATAATCGGCGCCGGCATCAGCTCGGGCGTTTCATCGCACGCGTAGCCGAACATCATCCCCTGGTCCCCGGCGCCCTGTTCCTTGTGGAGGCCCGCGCCTTCGGTTACTCCCTGGCTTATGTCCTGGCTCTGGCTCCCGATCGCTACCATGACTCCGACGTTTGGATGGAATCCCATATCGATGTCGGTGTAGCCGATGTCTCGGATGACGTTTCTTACAAGTGCCTGAATATCTACCTGTGTGTCCGTGGTGACCTCGCCCGCGACGACGCAGAGACCCGTGGTGACAAGCGTCTCGCACGCGACACGGGACTTTTTGTCCTCCGCGATCATCGCGTCGAGAATCGAATCCGAAATCTGATCGCAAATCTTGTCGGGGTGTCCCCTCGAAACCGACTCGGAAGTAAATAGCGACACTCTTTTAGACATAATTCAACTTTCTCAAAATCGTCCTGAAACTTTACCCCACTTCCGGAAACGCGTTCCTTTGCGCTGACTCGGCTGGTCCGCCGGAAGATACAATAATAAACATAATACTATAATATCTTAGGCGACCTTGATTCAACTCATGATTGAAAACAAGTCGTAACTGTTCACGGGGTGAAATGCGTTCGTAGTGACGCCGTAAGGCGTTTATTCGATCCACCACACCGCGAAAATATGCTCTCACGAGCACACTACGAACAGAATCCCGCTATAGACTGCGATCTACCCCGTGA
>JANLHZ010000159.1 GCA_024653775.1 Planctomycetota bacterium
CGTTTCGCGCAAAGACGCAAAGGTGCGAAGGCGCAAAGGAATTAAATTCAAGATGGCGAACTGATCCTGCGGGGATGGCAGAATACGTGAATTACCGAATCAACATGGGACATGTATCCAGATGTATAGTCTCGCATCTTCTACCTGAGAACGCTTTCGCCTTCGTCCTGATCGAGCTTCCTGCTCTCGCTTTCCCTTGCAAGCTCCTTGAACGCGATATCGACCACGTCCTTCGAAACGGAGAGCATACTTTCGAATTTCGAACCCCGAAGCGCGTGGCCGCTCGCGAGGGTTCCTTCGAGTTCCGACTGAGCCAGCAGCTTCACCTGCTGGACGCGCTCCATTTTCGTGCGGGGATCGAAAAAATCGACGAAGAATTCCTTCGCGGAATCCCCTTCAGGCGCGGATACCGCAAAGCCGCCGTAATCGTTCGGCTCGATCAGATAAACGTGCTCGCCCGCCTCGGACCTGCGATCTATCTTCTCGAAGCCGGTATATGAAAACACACCGATGGTGCATTCGCCCTGCGTATCGATCGCGGCGAACTTCAGAACCTCGTGCAGCATCGCCGAGTCGCAGCCGCTACGGGCGCCGGTCGCGATGAACGACTTCAGGAAAGGCACGCAGAGAAAGCCGACGGTCAGACGAAGCGGATTGCTCTGGTCGCTGCCCTCTCCGCCGCAGAACCATAGCCCGCACGGAGACATCGGAAGGTCGTCTTTAGTCAGGATCGGCATGACTTTAAGGAAGGTCTCGATTTCGTATTCGATATCGGAAGACGAATCCCACCTGCGCATCGCGCCGTCCTCGAAAGAAAGCGGCACTCTCCGGTGGCGACTCCTTATGAACAGATTCTCGAGCGCGAGGAGCTTTCGAATCGTGCCTTCCACAAACTTGTGTTCAAGCTCGTTTGCGTTCCTTAGGAATTCGAATGACATCTTGTCTCTGGATCATTTTAATGCGTAAGACAATCATCTATTCTAAATGCCGGACAGAGGATTAAAAAGACAAAACTTTGCCTGTGGCATTTTGTGGAGTGTCTGGTCGGTTCGACGTCCGCGGTTGACCTGAGCCTTCGTTTGCGATACGCTTTATCCGGCTTCGGTTCGAACTTCAGGACGGATAATGACCAGCGTAATCAAAAAATCACAGGCGATGGATTCTCTTG
>JANLHZ010000175.1 GCA_024653775.1 Planctomycetota bacterium
AAAATTTGCGTCCGCGCTCTGCTTCGGGCATTTCGGAGTTTCGCGCAAAGACGCCAGGGAGCGAAGACGCAAAGAATCGGCGCGACGCTACAAGTTTCATCGCCCTAAAATCCTTGATACAAAAAGGAATTCAGAGTAGGGCGCCGTCGACTTCAACTGATGCCTTGTGAACACTGTCAAAATTTGCCTAACTCTTTTTGGAGAACCAGTCGGCGAATACGGCATAGCGGGGATCCTCTCGGATGCGCCCACAACGGCCTTCGCCTGGCGACCGGCACGCTGTCTGGCTGGGTAAGGAAACGATCTCTCTTGTGTTTACTTACCCCGTGGAAGTTCGAAACGTCGGACTGGGGTCCAGTGGGAACGGGGGCGTGACCGTTACGCGAGGCTTTTCGCAAGCGCCTCGATCGGCTTCAACCCTGATCCGAATCTTCGGATCGCCTCCAGGTTCTTCTGCAGTTCCCCGTACGGCAGGTAGCGAATGCGCAAATCGGAGATGGATCGGAATGCCGTCCGAAGCAACTGTTCGCGCACCTCTTCCTCCCGTTTATCCGGAGCCACGAGGAAAAGCCCTTTCGCTTCCCGGGCTGTGCCCGCGAGGTCCAGCAAGCGCAGGATGCCGGAGTAGATCGACGTCGTGTGCTCCACCTCAAACGCCGCCGCCACGGACCCGTTCGCAAGCCACAGCACATCGATGAGTGCGATCGAATCGCCGCCGGGCACGTTCACCAGCGAGTCCGGCAACCGATCCAGACATCCTTCGGCGAGCCGCCGGTCGTCGTGGGTTCGCCCGCGGTCGTTGGTGGCGATCCAAACGTCGAAGCTCAAATCTTTCCCCAAATCCCGCAGCCACGCCTGCATCTGTGTATGCGTCACGTCGCCCTCGCGGGCAGCCTCGCGCATTTTCCGTTCCTTCGCAGATTCCTCTCGGACGCGCTGGAGATCAGTTTCCCACGCCGTGATGGCCGACTCGCCTACGGGCGGCGCGGGGTAGCGGTCCGCGTCGAAAAGAAGCCCTGCGACAGCGCCCAGGTCGTTGGAGAGAAGATCCCGATGTTCGGCGTTCGTGCGCAGAATTCCATCCCGCATCGCGAGGTATTCCTGCCAGCTCCCGAGTTTCACGCGTGCTCCGAAAAGCCGGTTGTACCCTTTGACGATGGCGGTGTTGAATGGCGCCACCTGGGTGGGATGGAGAAAGTAGAGAAGATTCGCGGCCGCCGGACCAAGCCCCTTGATCTTTCGGTCATCCAGGCGACGGATCGCGGAGAGGATGTCGGCTCCGTCGGAGCAGCAGAGACAGGTCGAAAGGAACTCGCCGAAGGCCTGCTGATGGACCGGGTTCTCGTAAATGTCCGGGATTCGCAGTTTCGGTTTCCAGAGGAAGGCGTGATCCGCACCCCTGAAAATCTGCCGCTGCTCCGCGATTGAGCCCACAACCGTCTGGAGCGACGATCCCTTGTATACGTTTCCGAAGGTGCCAGAGCGGATCTCCTCCACAACCTTCGATATTCCAGTGCGGATCGACCGGAAGTTCTTGAGCCGCTCCTCCCAAAGGAACCAAGTCTGGTATGTACCGGAGGGATCCTGTTTCCATCGCTGAATGAGAGCGCGAAGAACTTGTGATGGAATCATGCCTATGGATATCCGACGAAAGTTCGAGACGGTTCCCTCTGGGGTCCAGTGGGAACAGGTGTGTTAACCCGGAGAGGGTCGTTCACCGGAGAATCGGAGAGTTCGAGGGCGGATTTCTGGGGTGCGGTCGTAACCATGGCGTTTCCCATCGGGCCCCAAACGCTCTCTTTCGAACCGGAGAATTTCATCGGACCTCCAGAATACGCGCAGAACCCTTTGCCCTCAACGCCTTACGCGAGAATCCGGGGCGCTCTCGCTTTCCGCGCTCGGCGTTAACCAGAACGCCCCGCATCTTCCGCGAAGTAAAATCCGCTCCCCGGGTAGGATTCGAACCTACGGCCAAGTGGTTAACAGCCACCTACTCTACCGCTGAGCTACCGAGGATGGTGAAGGAAAGGATTTTAGCCTTCCCGCCGGGTGTTTCAACCGAAAAAATAGATTTCGGATGTGCGGAAATTCGAATTCGACGGTCAGAAAAATAGGCTGCGCGCGCATGGAGCGTCACTTCGCTGCGCTGTCCAGGGTTCCCCGAATCTTACGAAGAAAGTCCTTCGTATCGAACGGCTTCTGCAGAAGCTCGTACGCGAGCGGGTTGTCCGTTGAAACCAGAGTCCGATCAGGATAACCCGTGATCATTATGATCCTCAGCGACGGCCTTATCTCCCGCGCAAGTTCGATCAGCTTCGCGCCATTCATCCGGGGCATTACCGCGTCGGTGATGAGAAGGTCGATTTCCACCGCTTCATTCCGAATCGATTCAAGCGCCTGGACTCCGTCCGCTGCCTCGATCACCCGGTATCCGTTCGACGAAAGGACTTTCTGCAGCAGGCGCCTCGTCGCTGGCTCATCTTCCGCGATGAGAATCGACTCGTTCCCGACGGAGTCGAGCTGCGAAACGTCGATTTCCGAAGTGACTTTCCTATCTTCCCGGCGCGGCATGAAAATCGAAAACACCGTCCCCTTTCCGAGTTCGCTTTCGACCTGAAGATAGCCGCCGCTCTGCCTGATGATGCCGTGGGAGGTGGCGAGGCCAAGCCCGGTGCCTTTTCCGCTTTCTTTCGTAGTGAAGAACGGTTCGAAAACTTTCGAAAGAACCTCGTTGCTCATTCCAGTGCCTGTGTCGCTGACAGTCGTCACGACGTATTTTCCGGGAGGCGCCTCATTCTCGTCCAGAACTTCGCGGAATTCGGTTCGAACGCTAAGGACTCCTCCGCCTGGCATCGCGTCCCGCGCGTTCACGGAGAGATTCATCAGCACCTGCTCCATCTGCCCAGGGTCGACCTCGATCATCGCGGGTGCGCCTGCGTGCGAAATTTCAAGCTTGACGTCCTCGCCGATGACGCGCAGCAGCAGCTTTTCGAATTCGGAGATCAACTTGTTCAGGTCGAGAATCTTCGGATTCAGAACCTGCCTTCGACTGAACGCCATAAGCTGTCTGATCAGCCCGACGGCTCGCTGCGCCGCCCGGTCGATTTCGATTAGAAACTCGTACTCCGGATGGTCCGGGCCCTTCGCCGTCGCGAGCATCTGGCTGTACCCGACGATTGGCACCAGAAGGTTGTTGAAATCGTGCGCGATTCCTCCGGTGAGCTGTCCGACAGCTTCCATCTTCTGGGCCTGCAGGTACTGCGCCTCGAGCCGTCGATTCTTCTGCTCGATCTTTTCGCGGTCCCGCGCTTCGATAGCGAGAGCCACGAGGTCGGAAATCGATCCCGCGAACATCGTCTCTTCCTGCGACCAGACCCGCGCCTCGCCGACGTGCTCGTGGCAGACGACGCCTACGCTGCGTCCCGCGACGCGGATCGTCGAATCGAGCATCGAGCCGATCCCGTTCGGAATCAGATAGACATCTGTGAATTCCCGCGTAGCGGGGTGAGTCTGCGCGTCCGACGCGGCGATGAGACGGTTCCGTTCGATCGCGCTGAAGTATTCCGGAAAGTCTTTCTTGTACAGCGCCACTCCTCCGGAATGGCGGTTGGCGTCCTTCTCGTAGAGGTTCTCGCACACGATGCCGTCGCGGTTCTCGGTGTAGAGCCACACGCCGACCCTCGCGGCTTCGAGAGTCCTTGACGCCGCTTCCGTGATGACGTCGAGATCGTACGCGAAACTCTCCGGGCTCTTGCCGATGCTTGTGAGAAGCGACAGCAGAACTTTTTCCTGGCGTTCGATCCTCGCCTTGTTTTCCCGCAGCGTCGCTTCGACCTTCTCGCGCTCGCGAATTTCGAGCTGAAGATTCGCGACGACCTTCTGAAGCTCTTCCGTTCGCTCCGCTACCCTCAGTTCGAGCGCGCTGCGAAGTTCCCGCGCCTCCTCGAGCGCGTTCTCCCTTTCCTTCGCGGCTTTTCGAATCTCTAGCTGCGTCATAACCGAGTCGCCCAGGTTCCGCAGAAGATCGATCTGCTCACTGGAAAGGGTCCTTGGTTTTTTATCCATCACGCACAGCGTTCCGAGCGCGATCCCTTCCCTCGATTTCAGCGGCACTCCCGCGTAGAACCTGATCTTCAGGTCCGAATGCACGAGCGGACACTCCGCAAACCGTTCGTCATCGAGAGTGTCGCTTACTATCATCACCTCGCCTTCCTGCATAGCGTAATCGCAGAACGACTTCTGCATGCCGATGGAGTCGGCGGATATCCCGACCTTGGACTTGAACCACAGTCGTTCGCCGTCGATGATGGAAACCACCGAAATCGGCGCCGCGCAAATCTTCGCGGCGATTCGCGTTATGTCGTCAAACGCCTTTTCTGGCTGCGCCTCTATCGCGCCAAACCTTTCGATGAACCTGAGCGCTCTTGTAGGCGCGATGGCGACTCCAGCCTCGGCAAAATTCGTCGTGTTTTCCAATTTTCTTCCTCCCTGACCGAAACCCCTGTGCGGGATTCCGTACGCTGCAAAACCACACGATAGGAAGTTATGCAATTCGAATGAAACCTACAAGCCTCATCGCCTTGAATCGGGGCGTGAAAATTCAAACACCGTACCTGCGGATTTTCGCGCCCTGCAGGCTTGATCAGAATACCGGGTAGAGGAATTCCAGAATCCTGCCGACGCGCTCGCGCCACCAGGTTTCGTTGTGGCACGCGCCAGTGAAAATCTCGCCGTGGAAGCGCGACGTGCTGAACCCGCCAAGGTAATCGCCGAACAGCTCGATCAGATACTGGTTGTATGGAGTCGAGTCAGTCCGCCACCTCGGGACGTTTCCGTCCTTCCGATGCGCCCGCGCGTCCCTCTCGGTTCCCCATTGCCCGGAGTCGAGCCAGAGTTTGTGGAACGGGAACATCCCGCCTTTCTGGATTGCGTACATCGTCGTGTCGAGGGTGCGCGGATTCCGGGAAAGCTGCGAATAGCTGAGGCTCCCGACGAGCCCGATAGAGTCGAACCTGCGGTACGCCGCGTACACCGCGCTAACCGCGCCGAAGCTCGAACCCATTATGCCCACCTCGGACGGATCGCGGCTGATCGGGAACTCCTTGCGGAGAGTCGGCAGCAGCACCTCCGCGAGCCAGCGCGCGTACAGGTGCCCGCGCCCGTACGGCGGCATCAGATACGCGTCGGACCGCACCGGATGCATGTCGATCGCGCAGAGGACTATGTCCCGCGTCCTTCCGGCGCGGACGCTTTTCTTGTACGCGCTGTCCGTGTGCCAGCCGCCCAGCATTCCCTCGTTCGTCCACTGGTTCTGGCCGTCGTTCAGAAGGCAGATCGGAAGCGTTTTCGTCTCGCCCCGAAACCTTCGCGGCAGCAAGAGCTTCACCCGGAAACTGTTGTCCATGCCCTGGCAGAAAATGTGCCTCGTGACGTAGCGCTCCTCCTGCACCTGAAACTCGGGCGGCGCTGGGAAGAACTGCCCGTCCTGCAACCACGCGCTCCGGAGCAGCGGGCGATACAGCCCTTTCCTCGGCTTTCGCTTCGTCGTGCGCTTACCTTCCCTTGCGAGTTTCGCAAGCAGTTTAATCCGCTGAGCCTCCCAGAGTCCCGCGTCCGACGCGAACTCCGCCGGACGATCTTCACCGCCAGGCCCTTTGATGAAGAATCCGTCGCCTCTTCGAAGCACGATTTTCGCGCGGACGACGTATTCGCCCCGACTGCGGCCAAAGCCTTCGAATTCGAAATCGGTCGTGCTGATCGTCTTCCCGAACGGATCGACCACGACCGCTTTCGCGGAACTCCAACCTGTGAAGTAATGAAGGTCTAGCTGCCAGGCGGCCGTTGACAGAGGCGGTTCGATGTAGTCGCATTTCTCCACAGATGGAACTTCTGGCATGGTCATCAGTTAACCTGACCGGAACAAAATCGGATTCGGGAGAATATCGAATCCATAAGTCGTTCTCCACCTTACGCTAATGTTTTTAGTGATACTAATCGCTTGCGATCTTTGCAATCGCTTCCCGCGCGGCGGCCTGGACGCGAGTTTCCTGCGCGTCGCTGAGTCCGTAGCGTTCTCCGTCTATTTCGGCGAGCCTTTCAAGCTCCGGAACCGCCCTCACCGCGGCGTCGCCAATATTTCCGAGAGCTTCCGCGCAAAGTTCCGATACGGTGAACCATTTTCCGACTGGTGTGTACGCGTCTTCATAGTCAACATAAAGCTCCGCGACGTTCAGATTGAAAAGCTCCGAAATCAGCGCGTCGATCGCAGGCTCCGCCATATCTCCCATCTTCGACAGCGCATACGCGGCTGAGACGTGCTGGCCGAAGTGTTTGGTTCCGTAATACTCCGGGACGTCGGATTTCAGAAGGTTCATAAGAGGTACTACCGCGTACTCGTTCGAGTTCGAGAACTTCGTCAGCGCGACCGCGGCAAGCGATGCGGGGTTGTGCTCCTCGGCGCCTCTGAGTCTCGGGTTCTGGACGATGCCTATGAGCTTCATTTCAACCCCGGACGGCGCGTGCTCCGGGTACATCGTCACGAATCTGATAGCCGCGTCTCTCGCATACGGGTGAATGAAGTCGTTGTCGTCAAGGAAACCCGCGATCCTGTCATAGTATTTAAAAGATGGTTCCCCGATATTCGCGAGTGCTGTTACCGCATGATAGGCGATGGTTCTGTCGGGGTCATCGAAGAGCTTGGCAAGTTCGTCTATCGCGACCCAGCTTGACGCTCCGATTTTGCCGAGCGATATCGCGGCTTCCCTTCGCGCGTTATTGTACTCGTCCGAGAGCAAATCCCGAAGTCCGGGAATAGCTTCCTCCGCTCCGGGACCGATAAGCCCCGGTATCATTGCAGCGTGCCATCTGGCATACCGGTTGTCGCTATTAAAAAGCGGGATTACGCGAGGCAGAATCGAAAGGCAATTTGTTTTGCTTACTCGTTTGAGACCCCAATATCCGTCTTGCAACAAGTCGAAATCGTCATATATCTTTTCTCCCTCTATCAATTTATTAAACCAGTATTCCGCTGACATACCGATTTCGTTCTCGTATAGCAGCATCCGGTACTCGTCTGCCTCGTCCTCGGTCAGAAAGATTTCGAGTTGAGTTCGGAATTCGGGATCGTCGGTAGTAAAGAGGCCGTTAACCACACTTGCTGTTAGGCCTAATATTCCTGTATACGTTTGGTAGGAGACGTTTTTTTTGAACGCGAACAAAGTGGCCTGAACTATGATTTCCCTGTGTCCAGTTTCCCAATAAAACCTCTCTGAGTGCTCCCACAAAACAAAGTTAGTTACCCAAACATGTAAGTCGATTCCGTCAGAGAATTCGTCGTCATCAATTATTTGCTCCACGTTTTCGTCATAGCAGCGATAAAACATAGCTTTCGCATCTTCATATTCATCGAAAGTCAGGTGAACTAAGTCTGCCTTACCTCGTCTTGCATTGGTTTCTTGCCGTGCATTTGTATTCGTTGCTTCATCAAGATAGTAGTTGTTATTGGGTGTCGCTACGGTTTGGGTAACTTCATTTACTATTGAATCTGTAACAGACATTGGTCTTTCAGAATCCGCATCGGCATTGGGATTTAAAGGCGTCGTAGCATTTTTTTTGACCAGCGCCTTTATTGTGTTTTCAACCTTGTTCTTTGCAGTTTCATTACCAGAAATATATAAAATTGCTGGGATAAGCAAGACCAAGGAGAAAATAGTCAGATATATGATTTTATTCATCGAATTAAAATTATAACTTTGCCGTCATGGGTTTCTGAGGTCTTGTTTAATATCGCCATTCGCGTCGATCCAAGAGTCGTATATAGGACTGCGATTTCCAAAGCCATCCCATTTCAAATCGTCGTCATTGGGCGCATAGTTCGGATCATCCGGTTGCTTATCGTGAAAGTTTATCGCGATTGCGAACTGATTGGATAAATCTCCACTTGGCGGTTTGTTTAGGTCATAAACATTATATACTTGCCATGTCCAACGACCTATGACATCGCCTTTACAACGTATTGAAGTTTCGAGCTTCTGAATTACTGAAATACCATTATATTTCCCGACTAGTGGAAAAAGGGTGTTGTAACCTCCGGAAATCAATTCACGGTATAGTTCTTTTATCGCCGCGAGATTTACATGTGGAGGATCCTCCATTCCCTTATATTCGGTGCCAGCATAGGTTTCCGTTCCAATAATTGGATAAGATGGATTTCCGCTCTGTCTGCTTGAGAGCGGCACATCCGGAAAAGGCTTTCCTATAGCAAAATCATCAGGAACTAGCCTTCCAGGTCCGCCCGCGCCTTCACCTTGAGTTCGCGTAGATAAAAGTTTGTCTTGCAGGAAGGTATTCGCATTATTTAATTCCGTTTCATCGACATTGTCCGCGGTCGTAATAGTTACACGATGGGTGACCGGATCGATTTTTACAAAACTCCATTCGTAGGAAATAAACTGGACGAAGTCGATATCATTGGCGGTACAGTTCGTATTTGTTTCCACCAGGAAAATCATGCTCGGCACGGTATCATCGATTTTAGATTTTTTCGTACCCGCAATTACCGCCAAGCCATTGGAAGCTGTCGCGTTTGTGCGATTATTCAGTCGATTTAGGTTTCTTGGCAGGTTTGCCGGACCGCCGTTTTTGAGATAATCCCGCACGAGAGCGTTAGCGGTGGTCGTGAGGTTCCTGACGATCGACTTCGAATCCGCGGTGTTTCTAAGGTAGCAGTCCCAAAGCTCTTTTTCGTTTTGCCGGAACCTCGGGTCTACCTGTTTCGCCGCGTCCCTCGCGTTCGCGAAAATCGCTTGCAACTCGTCGAGAGTCGCTTTCTTCAGATCGTTAATCTGGTCGATGCCGTCCTGCGCCGCATGTCTCGCGTCCGCACGAGTGGGAGCCGAGAGAATGTTTTCGATTACCTGCGCCTCGATTACGTTCAGATTATCGGTGAACGCGTCCACGTTCAGCAAAGTCTGAACCTGACCGTCCGCGATTATGTGCGCCACGCTCCCCGGCTCAGGGGGGGCGTCAGTCGCGACGACAAACGCCTCGAACTTCCCCGACCAGGTGCAGAAGTCGGGAATCTTGTATTCGAGGTTCTCTGGCTGGAACATTATGTAGCCGGTGCCGCTGTACGTACCTTCCATTTCGTAGTAACCGAAGGTTTCGTTGCAGAACGGGATGTCCGTCTGGAAAACGATGTCGGCGACAAAAGTATCCGCCTGCGCTTCCTCCGGAAGTTCCTGGGTAAGATGCAGCGTAACCTCGTTTCCGCTTACCGTTCCGGTGACGGATACCGTCGGATCGGGGACGCTGAAAACGAGCGAGCCGCCGATTTGCTCGACAGTCACCGCGATATCGCCTTGCTGCGCGATGTCGTAGGCGTTACTTAGTTCGTAGGTTGCGGTGACGTTTTCGAGAGTCATTGAAATCGACCATAATCCCGTCAGATCAACATCCGGCGGTTGTTCGTCCTCCGCTCTTAAAGCGAGCGCGGGGAGCAGCAAAATCAATAACGCGAAGAGTGGCGCGGGGGAGCGTCCGCTTTTATTACTTAACGAAGTGTGTGTGTGTGTGTGCTACTCATCGCGATCTCCACTTTTTAGATATCGGGAACTCTTCGACATGGAGTTTGTACACAAATTCTACCGCAAAATGCAAGCAGAAAACTCATCCCCTCGGCGCGGCAACCGAAGCAGGATGTAAAGCGTTCTCGAAATGGTTGCCTTGTCAGGCTTTACTCGTCGCGGCGGTCTCGTCTGTCCCAATTCCGAGGCGCTGGCGCTCGCAGTGGAGCCAGAACTCGACGATTCCGCGATAGTGGCGGTACTGGAGCGGACGCTCCTCCGGAATCTTGAAGTAACGCTCGATCTTGTTCGAAACGATCGCGTCGAAGGCGTCGGAGGCGAAAAACTCGTAGCAGACCTCGTCAACGTGAGAAAGGTGCTTCGCGCAGAATGCCTCGAACTCCTTCGTCTTGAAGTGCTCGTCCGCGATCTTCTCGTATTCATCGAGAAGTTTGCCGTAGCTCCACTTCTCCTTCTCGGCCTTCTGCTTCGTGCTGAAATACTTGGGCCAGTCCTGCATGAAGTCGGTCGAACCCTTCTGGTCCGTCACGGCGCAGAACGTCAGCCATTTGACCATTGCCTTCACCACGCCGGGGAAATAGAAATGCAGGCTTGTGAACTGCGTGTCCGGATACGCGTTGCAGAAGTCGATCGGGTAGATTTCGCCGTCGTTCGCCCAGAGACTTTCGCAACTGTTGTGGTGCCAGTTGTAGAAGGCGTTGATGATCTTGCATATCTGCCGGACTTCCTTGTCGATCTCCGGAGGGAGCCAACCGAACTCGACGGCCAACGCGTCGCTGCGCATATACCTGTCGTGCGAGTGCTTCGCGGTGGCGTTATAGTGCATCGGGAACGTCTGCGGTCCGACCCCGACGGTGCGAATGAACTCCTTGTAGTCCACCGCTTTCTGAAGATTCTGGGGGACGTCGCCGCTTTTGTTGTAGGCCTTCAGCAGTTCCTCGAAATTCTCGACGCGCTCGACGCCGACCCAGCCTCCGCCCGACTGGGGCTTCAGGTACGCGGGGTAGCCGACCTCGTCTCCGAGTTCTTTCAGATCGAAGAATTCGTTGTAGCAGAAGATGAGGTCGAGATGGACCTTCTTGTCCTTCTCGAGATCCTCGTAGCTCTGCTGCGGAATCGCGACGGTGGTGGGAATCTTCATTCCGAGCTTCGACATCTGGCCGTAGCCGGTGTTCTTGTCGATCGCCTTGAAGCTGACCATGTCGTTTAGGATGTAGGTTTCAGGCGCGATGGTCATCAGATAGCTGTTGAAATGTGGATTCCAGTGGGTTCCCCGGTTGAGGATCGCCTTGTAGGGACAGACGCAGTGGAGTACGTCGTAGGGACGCGATTTGAGTCTGCGGGTCTTCACGCGGTGAATCTTTCCACCATCATTGATATGCAGATCGAGCTTGGCAAAAATCGCTTCGAGCGTAGTAATGAGCGAGTACCCGTTCGGGTCCATCACGCCAACGAGAGTGTCAACTGTTTCCGGCATTTAATCCTCCGAGTAAGCAAATGCAGACCGGGGAGCATAACGCCCGCGCGACCGCTTCGAAAGCCTGTACGCAGGTTTTTGCCAAATCTCAATCGCGGTCGATTTCTCGAATCGCGTCCATTGCAACCGCTCGAATCCGCAACGCCTGCTCTTTCGATAGACCGTAGTTGCCTTCATCGATATTGGCAAGTTCAGACAACGTTGGTAGGGACGCATCTGCGAGTGGACCTATTTTTCCGATCGCCACTATTGCAAACTCAGCGACAATAAATTCTGAGTCTTCTGAAATCTCATCGATTTTCATATATCTAAAGTCGTGGATAGCCTTTTGTAGCTCATCTAGAGCTTCTACATCGCCTTCCTGTACGATTTCGCTGAGCGCGAAAGCAGAGACCAAATTCAGTTCGCAAGCATCGCGACGTTGACTGGAAAACGCGCATTCGAGGCTCAGGGTTTGTGATAGTGCGGAAATCGCCAACTTCGCAAGCGGACCGAATGAGGCTAGCGTCAAAGCTGCGGACCGGGAAGGCCAATTACCATTAATATCCGGTTCTACATTCTTCGGATCAATGAGCGCTTCAGCCAGAATAGGAGCGAATTCCGACGCAGCAAAATCGCCAAGATTACTTACTGCGTAGATCGCAGTTGAGCGGATATCGCTTCTATGGTCGTAGATACTCTCTTTCAGAACGGTTGACGCGACTGAATACGGACCGATTTCAGAAAGTGATATTATCGCCTGCATTCGAGTCGTCCATAACTCCTCACGATTACCGGCTATTTTCGCAATGTTCGTAGAGACGCTTTGCGCGGCTGGGCCGATTTGCCCTAGCGATCTCAAAACCGCCACCCGCACCATATATTCGGCATCGTACAAGTGTTCCGACAATCTATATACCGCGTCTTGCTCTGCGGACCCGATCGTGCCAACTATCATGGCTGCGCTTTTCCTCACCTCACGATTTTCATGCTCCAACAAAATGAGAATATCAGGCAGTATAGGCAGCGCCTTGATCCCTGCATCAGATATATGCCAATCAATGCCGCCTATATCTTCAAATGAACCAGCATCAATAAGTTGCTCGATTTTTCCAAGCCAGAAACTCGGAGACAAGCCAATTTCGTTTTCCTTGAGAGTAAGAAGATACTCGTCGATTTCATCCTCAAGAATTATTAAGGAAAGTTCGCGGTATAATTCTTCATCGTTGTAAACGAATTCGTAGGAATCGACCCTACGTGTAACGTCAAACATCGATGCGTAGGTCTCGTGCCCCCACGAATTTGCAAGAGCGAGCGGAAAAATTATTGTTTCATATCGTGAAAACACGTACTCAAGCTCATTTCCAACCATCCATTCATTCATTTACGGATAATGGGAATCTGTCGCCAGTGTAATATGGAAAATCAGGCAATGATTCGATTTCCGCAATTTCTTCTTCAGTTTTCGACATTAGTTCTACTTGCCAGGAAGAACACTCGGTCATAAGACTAAAGTAAACTTCCTCATCCATGTGCAAGCCGTCTGATTTGGGTAGAATGTTAAACCCGTAGCGTTCGCTTAATTGACTGTCACTATTATGAATTTGTATATCGCTGTCGCTAATTTCGGGCAGGGCACTATTCAATTGATTCCTGGATAAATTGGAATTATTTAAACTTCCCTGAACTTCCGATGAAGTTGACTCCAAAGCAGCATATCCCGATCGAGACTCACTATCTGCCTGCAATAATTTCGGGGGCATTTGTTGAGTATTCTCGCCCGATATAAGTTTGTATTCGTTCAATATGAATACCGAGACGAAAAACAATAGTACAACTGCAAGCGCTGAGAATAATTTTAGTCGCATAAAAGCCACAGTAACAAAACTACCCTAATTCCACGGATTTCGAAGTTCAGGAGGTTGCATTTTGATGGTACCGTCTTTGTCAACCCATTCATCATAGGTTGAAAAGTCTATCGGCGCGACGACTTGAGCAAAGTCTCCCTTCCTGTGGCTAGGCGCGTGTGATTCATCTTCGACTCCAGCAGATAATTACACTACGAAATGGATTACGCAGTCACACATATTTATTACGAGATATGCAAGAAACAATCTACAGATTCGAGACTAGAACCCGAAGCTGACTTCCGCGTCGATCTGGCGGTGGTCGACCGCGCGCGTGACCTTCACGTCCGGGCTTTTCGATAGTTCGATCGCCCGAATGTCCGGAACCCTTCGCATCGTCCGCGCGTCCAGCAGAGGCTGCACCACCGGCTTCGAGTAGTTCGTCTTGTCCGCGCAGACGACCCGCGCGATGTAGCCGTTCGAGAGTTCGACGTAGCTTCCCACCGGGAAAAGGCTCAGGTAGCGTAGTTGTCCCTTTACAAGCTCGGAATCGAACTGCTTGCCCGCGGAGGCCTTGATCAGCATTTCGAGCGCGTTGTACGGATGTATCGCGCCGCGGTAGGGACGTTCGCTCGTAAGCGCGGTGTAGACGTCCGCGAGCGCGACGAGGCGCGCGTAACGATGAATCCTGTCGTGCTCCGCCTGCTTTGGATAGCCTGTAGCGTTGCAGCGTTCGTGGTGCTGATAGACGGTGAAAAGCGCGGTTTTCGGGAAGTTCTGGAGTTTCTTCAGAAGCTGGAGTCCGTAAGCGGGATGGGCGTTGATCTTTGCGCGTTCCTGCGCTGAAAGCTCGCCCTGCTTTTCACGGATCGACTCTGGCACGAGTTTCATCCCGACGTCCGCGAGCAGCGCGCACACCGAAACCTCGAAAACCTGGTCGTCTCCGTAGCGCATCGCGGAGGCGATATTCGTCGCGAGGAAGCTCGTCTTGACCGCGTGCTCGATAAGCGGATCGACCTTCGCGACGCTTACGTTCAGCAGATTGCAGAAGAGGTCCTTGTCGTCGACCATCATATACACCGCGGATTTTGCAACGTCCATCGCCTTCGTGCCGTCGATAAGCTCGCCGTTTGCGATGCTTTCGTAAAGCGACTTAGTTATCGTGCAGCTTTCGCGGAACTTCGCAAGGAACTCGCTCTTGTCCTCGGCGCTGCGGGCCTTCTGATTCGACCGGACGAGACGATCGAGCGCCTCGCCTTCGGGCATCACGTTCATCTCCGCGGTATTCTTCGTAAGGTCATCGACTGTCTTCTCCGAAATCGTCTCCGGCGCGAGCATCATCTTCGCCTGCTGGAGCGCCATCTTCGCGAGCATCCTTCGGGTCGACTTCTTCTGAATCTCGCGTTTACCGCGGACGAACTCGAACGCTACGTCCTCCCGGACCTCATTTTTGTAGACGAGAACCTCCGCGATCTTCTGCTGGATCAGGATCTGCTTGATCGCAGGGGTCGGGCTTTGGTCCTGCTGGACGAGCAATCTTCCGTCCCCCGAGTAGATCGGCTGCGCGAGTTTGTGCGTCGAAAGCAGATCCTTCGGATGGAGCCGTTCGAACCTTGCGGTCTGGAGGAACGCCGTGAGGGATTCGTTCTCCTCCGGCTCGAAGACGTGGTCGATCCGGTGTTCTCGCATCAGGTCGATATGCTCGTGGCGAAGCGGTTCGCCCTTCGCGAAGAGCGTTGCGCCGCTCTGGTGGTAAAGCGGGCCGCCGAGCTCCTCGGTGGTTACGAGCATGTCGGTTGTGCGACGCTTCATCGATCAGTCTCCGCGGTATGTCGTCTTGCAGCGCTTCCGTAACGAATTATCCGTCGAAGCGACTAACAGTGCTGATAAAAATTCGGGTGAAACGAGTGCGAGTGACCCAAAGTTGGAATCATGACATCAGTTTGAAAAATCGAAACCGGAATTGCAAAACAAAACGCCCGGAATTTACGGCAATTGGGAGAAAACATCATCTTGAGATAGTTTTTGTAACTGTTCACGGGGTAGTTCGCGTTCGTAGTGGTGCCGTAAGGCGTTTCTTCGAAATGTGTTCGTAGTCGCGCCGTAAGGCGTTTTTATGCGAATAAAATATGCTCTCACGAGCACACTACGAGCGCGAACTACCCCGTGAACAGCTACTAGTTTTTCAGAACCCGCTCGAATCCTCCGCGCCGATTTCACGGTGATCGATAGCGCGGACGACCCTGATCTTGGGCTGCCTCGCGAGTTCGATCGAAAGAGTCGCAGGGAGGGGTCGTTTGGTCTTCATATCGAACAGCGGCTGGACGACGGGTCTTGCGAAGTTGACCTTGTCCGCGGAAATGACCCGCGCGATCTGGCCGTTCGAAAGTTCGATGAAGCTGCCCACCGGGAACAGGCTCAGGTACTTTAGCTGGCCCTTCACGATCTCCGGGTCGAACAGCTTGCCCGAAGCTTCCTTGATAAGCTGCTCGAGCGCGTCGTAAGGCTTTATGTGCTGACGATACGGTCGATCGCTCGTCAGCGCGGTGTACACGTCCGCAAGCGCGACCAGCTTCGCGTACATATGAATCTTGTCGCCTGAAAGCTGCTTTGGATAGCCTGTACCGTTGCAACGCTCGTGATGCTGGTAGACTGTGAAGAGCGCGGTCTTCGGGAAGTTCTGCAGCTTCCGAAGTAGCGAAAGCCCCGCGGCGGGATGACTCTTCACCTTGATCCGCTCCGACTCCGTCAGCGGTCCATCCTTCAGCCTTATCGCAGTGGGGATGGTCATCATCCCGATATCCGCGAGAAGCGCGCTCACCGCGACTTCGAGCACCTGGTCCTCGCCGAACTGGAGCGCGGACGCGATGTTGGTGGCGAGGAAGCTCGTCTTGACCGCGTGCTCGATAAGGAAGTCGCCCTTCGATTTCGAAAGGTTGAGCAGGTTGCAGAAGAGGTCCTTGTCGTCGACCATCATGTATACGGCCTGCTTTCCGACGTCCATCGCCCTTGCGCCGTCGGTAAGCTCGCCCTTCGCGATACTTTCGTAGAGCTGCTTCGTCAGCAGGCAGGCGTCTTTGTACTTCTCGACGTATTCCTTCTTGTCGTCGTCGGTACGGACCTTCTGGGCTGTCGATACGAGTCTGTCGACGCTCTCTCCCTCGGGTTTCACGACAAGCTCCGCGGGATTTTTCAGCGCTTCGTCGACGGTGGATTCACTGATCGATTCCGGCGAAAGCATCATCTTCGCCTGCTTCAGCGCCATCTTCGCAAGCATCTTGCGGTTGTGCTTCTTCTCGATCTCGCGCTTTCCAGCGACGATCGTAAGCGCGATATCTTCCTTGATGCCCTCGCGGTAGACCACTACCTCCTCGATCTTTTGCTGGACGAGGGTCGATTTGATCTGCGACGTCGGGTTCTGATCCCTCTGGATCAGGAGTTTGCCGTCGGCGGAATAAATCGGCTGCGCGATCTTGTGGGTCGTCATGAGATCCTTCGCAGGGATTCTCAGGTACTTCGCGTTCTGGATGAACTGGGAAAGACTGTCGTCCTCCTCAAGCTCGAAAACGTGTTCGATCCTGTGTTCGCGAAGAAGTTCCATGTGCTCGACCCGAAGCGGCTCTCCCTTCGCGAAAAGCGCCGTTCCGCTCGAATGGTACAGAGGCCTTGGCAGCTCCTCCGCGGTTACAAGCATGTCGATCGAAAGACGTTTCACTCTTCGTTCTCCAGGAAGATCGATGCCTTTTCCGCCTCGGTACTCGCCTCCGCAACGATGAGATCGATTTCGATATCGGAAATACCAAGAATTTTGATTGCCGCGTCGTTCCGCGCTGGGATCGTCAGATCGCCGCCGGAACCGAGGGTAAGCGTACGCGCGATGATGTCCGCTATGTGGACGATCGCCGCGAGAGGTTTTCCCTTGTCGCTTGCGCTTTCGACGTCGTGGTGGTAGACCACCGAGTCGACGAGGACCTCCGGGAGCCCCCACTTGCCGAGAAGCGACTGCGCGATCCTGCAGTGTGAAACCCCGAGAACGGCCAATTCCGCGTCGTAGATCCACGCGTCGTTTTTCGCGATGTAAGAGAGCACTTTCTCGAACTCCTCCGGGAAGTAGAAGTCGAGAATGAGCTTACCTATATCATGCACCAGCCCCGCTATGAACGCCTCTTCGGGGTCGTGCTTGCGGGTCTTCCGCGCGAGAACCCTCGCCGCCGCGCCGACCGCGACGGAGTGTACCCAGAAATCCTGTCTGTCGAATCCCTGGAACGTCCTCTTGGGCGGCTTGAACAGTCCGACGACCGCGGAACCGAGAATCATACTTCGAAGCGAGTTGTACCCGAGAACCACGACCGCGTGGGAGATGGTTCTCACCTCGTGGGAGAGACCGTAGTACGCGCTGTTCGCAATCTTGAGCAACTTCGAAGCGAGCGACGGATCTTCCATGAGAACCGCGCCCACGTCCTTCGCGGTGGTCTCCGGGTCCTTCAGCATCTGCTGCAACTTGTTGAAAATGTGCGGCAGCGTAGGGAGATCCTCGATACGCTCGACGCGCTTCAAAATCGATTCTGATTCGCTTGACATATTAGAAATCTTCCCTCGATGATTCTGTCGCAGGTTCCTCCTCGCGAAGCAGCGTCTCTCCGGACAGCGGAAGGATCACCGTTCTGTCTTCGCTCTTGTCGATGGTCCATTTGTCTATGAGTTTGCCGCTCACGTCCTTGACGTCGCAGAGGAGTTTCAAACCGTCTACCTTCACCTGGCAATAGTGGAGGTTTCCGTAATAAAGTTCGCTCCATGGATTCTGGTTGGCGTTTATCGCGATCGGGAGGCAGAACGCGCCGCCGCCGCCGGAGGTGACGTATACGATGTCGTTCATATAACTTCGCTCGTAATTGTGATCGTGACCGCCCCAGAAGACGTCTACGCCGTACTTCTCCGCGAGGGGAATGAGCGAGTCGAGCACCGGCTGGTTGTTCCCGTGCCCTCCCGACGAAAGCGGCGGATAGTGCATCGTAACGAAAACCCAGCTATAGGTTCCGCAGGAGGCTTCGAGTTCCCGCTCGTACCATTCGTACTGGGCGCTTCCGACGCTGAAATCCGTGAAGTGGACGTCGAGCGTAATTATCCGCGTATCGCCGTAAGTGAACGCGTAGTAGTGCTCGTCCTCGCCCGGCACCTCGAAGTACTGGAAGTAGAGGTCCGAGTTGCGCTCGTGGTTTCCGATTGTGGGGAACATGCACATTCTGGAGAACAACTCCTCGCCCGGACCGAAGAATTCCGCGTCCCATCGCCATTCTTCCACGCCGCTGTTGACGAGATCGCCCATGTTGAGTACGAAGCGCGCGTCGGGAGCGTTCGCGAGCATCGACATGCAGACTCTCTGATGGCTCTGGTGGAAGTAGCCTTCGCGAACCCAGCTTTCCGCGCGGTTGTCGCCGTAGACGAGAAACTCGAATGGATCGTTTCCAACGTACAGCGTCTGGAAACTCCGAACCTCGCTGACTTCATCGCCCGCGGTTACGCGATAGTAGTAGCGGGTGTCCGCTTCGAGTCCTTCGATGAGAAGGTTGTGGAACGTAGCGTTTGCTTCGCTGTTCACTCTCTTGCCGAGACTGTCGGCGCTTGTTCCGTATTCGATCTTCGCCGCGCATTCGCCTCTGGTCTGGAACAGTATTTTCGTGGACGTCGTGCGCAGGTCTTGCAGATACGGCAGCTTGACGAAGAATCTTGTGTTCCTGTCGTTCGCCTGGGCATTCGATTTCCCGGCAAAAAGCAGCAGCGTACAGATAAACGCGAGGGCAATGATCTTTACTCTCATCTTCACCTTTTCCTTCTTTAAAGTGGTTTGAGCATAATATAGTCTGAAACCGCTCTGTTTACAAGCTGAACGGGCTAATGTAAAGAAGCTGCATTACAGAGAGCATAATTTTATATTATCTTATTCATATACCGCCAAAGTTTTAACACACAATTCTGATCCGCGAAAGAGCCAGGCGGTATATTACGAGTGATATATTTTCAGGGATTGATTTGGTGAACCACGTCCCGGCACTTATTTACATCTACAGAAAATGCCTTTTCTCGCGGGGATTATTCATGGAGCATTGTGAAAGTGCCGGGGACGTTCCGATCTGACATGGATCGCCGAATGCATACATTTTTAGGGCCGGAGTTCGACAAGCTTGAAGGATAATGAATTCAGAAAAGGCAGAATCGTTAGAATCCACGGGCTCGACAGCGTCGTGCGTTCGGACGGAGAGGATATCGTCTGCTCGTTCCGCGGCGTGATGAAAAAGGAGAAGCGCAAACTGACGAACCTCGGCGCGGTGGGAGACTACGTCACGTTCTCGATGACGGAAGGCGAGAAGGGCGTCATCGAGGACATCGAGGAGCGCAGGAACGCCCTCGAACGCAGAAGAGTCGACAAGGGCACGAAACGGTTCACGCCGCATAAGCAGGTAATCGCTGCGAACGTGGACCAGCTTGTAATCGTCGCGTCTCTGCGCGAGCCGCCGCTGAAACTCTATCAGGTCGATCGTCTGCTCGTCGCGGCGTCGATGTCGAAACTCCATCCAGTGATCTTTCTTAACAAGGTCGACCTCGCGGAATCCCAGGAGGAAATCGACTGGGTTTTCGAGGTGTACGCGAACGCGAACTGCACAATCACTTCCGGAAGCGCGCAGAACGGCGACACCGCTGGCCTTCTCGAATTAATGCGGGACAAGACAAGCGTGATCTCCGGACCCTCCGGCGCAGGAAAGAGCACTCTGATCAATAATCTCGGAGTACTGTCCCAGCGAACCGGAGACGTCAACACCAAGACCCGCTACGGAAGCCACACTACTACGAACGTTTCGCTGCTCGAGCTTCCTTCCGGCGGCTGCGTCATCGACACGCCCGGCATTCGCGAGTTCGACGCGTGGCACGCGACGCCAAAGAACATCGGCTCGCACTACCCGGAGTTCGCGGAGATCGCGCAGGGATGCAGGTTCCGGGACTGTCTGCACATCGAGGAGCCGGACTGCCGGGTGAAGGATGCGCTCGAAGCCGGGGAAATCCATCCGAACCGCTACCGCACGTATCAGATTCTCGTGACGGACCTTGGCGGAATTTCCAAGGAGTTCTGACGGGGGATTCGCGCCCGAAGCTACAAACATTCCACCCCTGACGGGTTCAATAGGAATTAGGAGCTATGAAAAATCTGTGAGAATCTGAGGCCCATAGCAATAGTGTTCGGCACGCCTCTTGCGGTGAATTTTATCGCCCGCGTTTTTGTTCAGGATTGCCAGGCCATCCTGACATGAAGCCATCGAAACACCATCATGTATGTCCCAAAGGTAATGCCACCTGACATATAGGAAGTTCACAGTGACCAGTGCCAGAAAAAAGTTGACGGAAAGATGTTTGCATTCGGACTATATTCTTGCTAACCTGCCGTCAATGAAAACAATCGACAACAGTTCATATTATGGAAAAATTGTAATGCTATTTAAGAGTTATATATACAATTACTTATGAGTTGTATATATAACTATTGAAATACAATACATATAGCTTTGTTGACGCAAGTGCCGACGTTCCAATTTTAACGCTAGCGGTCAGTAAAACCTGTCCCGGGTTTTCTGGGACGACCCAATAGTGTTTCGCGCCAATCGTGTCGAACACTATTGGGGCCCATAGAATGAATCCGCGGATAGATTTTGGTTCAGTCTTCGCCTGGCTGTGGTCCGGTGTCTTTTTTCACGCTCGTTAATCGTGGACAGATGCGAAGCATGGGGTATCGTTTCAGTGTGCGATCGATGCACGCCCCCGCGGAACGCCCTTCGCCCGGTTAAATTTTATAATGTCACGCAACATCGAAATTTTGGTCGAGAACGTCGAAGGCGAACTTCCAGCGGTACACCGTACCTTGTCCGATTTCCTTCTGAGCAACTCGGTTCCGCCGAGCGCGGTTCACGATCTTCTGGTGATGATTACCGAGGCGTCCCGCTGCTTTATCAAGGAGGCGGCGCTTTCCGGGTTCGTGACCAAACTGCACGTCGCGATCGAGGTTTCGGGTCAGAGTGTCGAAGTGAGCATCAGCGAGAGTCGCACTGTTTTCGGGAGGCTTTACGGTTCCGGGTCTGGCGACGGCTGCGTCGAAAAGTCTCCCGAGGAAGATATGCCGCTGTTTGCTCTGCGGGATTACGTCGACAGTCTGACGTACCTTTATTGCCGCGGACGGATCAGCAGTCTTCATCTGACCAAGAAAATGCCGGAGATAGTGAACGTCGAAACCGGAATTCCGGTTTACTGACGCAATCAACTCGGCTGCGGGCGCGGCGTCTGAAATCGCGTCGTTCCTCATTCCCCCGGCGGGAACTTTTCCTTCAGTTGCACGAGTCTTGCGGAGCAGACTTCGATGCGATCGAAGTCCGGGTTGTTCCGGATGAACTCCTCCCACTGGGCAATCGTGAAGTCGGTGCGCGTCACGTCTTCGCCGCTGAGGGCGAGATACGTAAGGCAGAGAAGACGGTTGTACTCGGCAAGCGAATCCCGGATGCCCGCGGTTCTGTTGACCTCGATCACGAAATCGTAATGTTCCACCGCGGCTCTGAATTCCCTCTGGCCGAGAAGCAGATTCGCGAGCAGCCGGTGGACGTCGTAGTCGTAAGGATTTTCGTGCAGCGCGGCGTAGTAGCTGATCATCTCTTCGCTGGTGTTTCCGAGGCGGTAGTAAACCTGCGCCTTCCAGATGTGTGGCTCCGTCCAGCCGGTGTCCCTGAACTTCGCGCAGAGTTCGTTTAGAAGCGCCAGCGCCTGCTGGTATCGCTTCTCTCCGAGCGCGGTGAGCGCCAGCTCGAGTTTTTCGCGATCCTCAATCGTAACTTCTCCCGGCGCGAGGACGTTATCCACGTACGTCTGAACCTGATTGCGGTTCTGCTGCGAAATTTGCTCGGACTCGGGGCTGTCTGGCAGATTCGCGCCCGAAACAGGTTGACCATCGTTTGTCTGCTCCGGCTTCACCTCGCTATTTTTGCACGAAACTGCCGTCAGCAGAAGGAACAGCAATAACGGCCACCGCGAAGTGAAATGATTTACGTCTTTAAAATCAGAATTCATAAACTGGTTCCGGAGCTGCCCTTAAAGGAACGGAAACTTCCTTTAAAATACAGAACCGCGGCAATCGAGAAAATAACACCAATCAGCACGTAAAGCAATGGTTCCTTGAGCAATCTGGACGCCTTGTCCAGTACAGAGTTATCGTTGTTAGCGACAGTTGATTGTTGAGCAATTTCCATGCCGTCGTTGTTCACGGACTGCGCCGGTTCCACGGATTCGATCGCCGGATAACCCAGATCCGCCAGTCTTTCCGCCACCCACGAGTGCTGCGATTTACATTCGAATTCGTAAGTGTAAAGCTGCGAAACGCTCTCGATATACTTCTGCTCTGCCTTTTCATCGAAGGCGTCGATGTCGAGAAGGACGTCCTTGTCGATTTCGATTTTCTCCCTGGCTTTCACAGAAAGTTCGAGACAGGCGCCGAAGTGATCGTACTGCCGCTGGAGCGACTGCACCAGCCTGAGCTTTTCGAGCGGGGAAAGCCCGTGCGGAAAGTCCGGAGGGAGAAGTTCATCGAGATTTTTAGGAAGCGTCGGCAGACGGATTTCGCCTTCGAGCGCGGCCACCTCGTCGAGAAGACTTCGGTATCGCGCTTTTCTCGGATCGCCGTCATCGGTGTTAGCCACGGCTTTCGCAAGCAATGGCCGAAGACCGGGCGTCTTGTCGATCATCCGGTCCCACATTTCCTTCCGCGTTATATCGAGGTCCATCGCTTCAACGGCGAGTTCTCGGGTTTTCGCTTTTTGTTCCTGGATCGCGGCGCGCGATGCTTCTGATTCTTCGAGCCTTAAGATGTCTGCGCTCGCCTCATCGAGCCTTTGCCGCGCTGTTTCGTAGGCGTTAAGCGCGTCGTCGTGGTTGTGTTTCGCGGTAAGATAGCTCGAAATCGCGGCGTCGACCTCGTCGTAAACGAACGGCTCCCGCGCCGATTGCCCCTGATCCGCCTGGGACTGTTTCGGGACAGCGCCGCCTGGTTCTACGTCCGGAGCGCTCAGGAACCCTGGAAGGCATAGAAAAAGACTGGAGATAAGAAACGTCGTCAGCACAGAAACACCAAAAACGAGCGGCTATCGGTTCGAATTCGAATTATAGGGTACAAACGGTTCAGGAAACAGAAAAACCTTGTCGCACACGCGGTAAGCGAGGTCACAGCGGTAAACTCTTGGATAATAAACTTTTTGTCAAGTCCAATTTGGACTCCAAATTAGACTTGACAAAAAGCACTGTTATCTAAACAGAGTCCATTTGCGCTGTCCGTAGTGTGCTCGTGAGAGCATATTTCCAGATAGTAGAGGATCGAAGAAACGCCTTACGGCGCAACTACGAACGCGAACTACCCCGTGAACAGTTGCGAACTTTTTATCCTTATGGACACGCGTGCTTTTGAACGAGATGTCTCAGCGCGTTTGCCACGTCGTGGACGTCTTCGTCTGAAAGCAGCGGGTGCAGCGGAAGCGACATTATCCGCTCTCCCAAATATTCCGCGTTCGGGAGGTCTCCGCGTTTATGGTGGTAGCGACCACGGTAGTACTCCTGCGTGTGCAGCGCGGGGAAGTGAAGGCCGGTGCCGATATTGATCTCCTGCAACTTCTGCATGAATTCGTTTCTGGTCAGCTTCACCTTCGCGAGATCGAGCGCGACGATATAAAGGTGCCACGCGTGTTTGTTCTCGTAGTCCTCGAACCCGAGCGGGTCGATTCCGGGAACGTCCGCGAGCAGCTTTCCGTAAAGTTCCGCGATCTCCGTCCTGCGCCCGATGAAGCGCTCGAGTTTCGGGAGCTGATGGAGTCCGAGCGCGGCCTGCAAGTCCAGCATGTTGTATTTGTATCCCGGCTCTATTACCTCGAACTGTGGAACGCCGCCCTTTTCGTAGCGCTTCCACGCATCCTTGGAAACGCCGTGGAATCGAAGCAGACGGAGCCTGTCGGCGAACGCGTCGTCCCGCGCAATGACCATTCCGCCTTCGCCGGTGGTGATGTTCTTTATCGGATGGAAGCTGAATACCACGATGTCGCCGAAGGTGCCTATCTCGCGACCTTTGTACTTCGTTCCGACCGCGTGGGCCGCGTCCTCGATGACCACGATTCCGCGCTCTTTCGCGAGAGCATAGACCGCGTCCATATCCGCCGGTTGACCCGTGTAGTGCACCGGGATTATCGCGCGGGTCTGCTTTGTGATCCGTCGTTTCGCGTCCTCGACGTCGATATTCCCCGTGCTCCGGCTGACGTCGCAGAAAACCGTCTTCGCACCGGCGAGTTCGACGACGTTCGCGGTGGAAGCCCACGTCAGCGACGGCACGATGACCTCGTCTTCCGGTTTCAGCCCGAGCGCGTGGAGCACGATGTGCAGCCCGCCTGTCGCGGAGTTCACCGCGATCGCGTTCTTCGCTCCGAGTCGGTCCACGAACATCTTCTCGAACCGCTGGACTTTAGGTCCGGTGGTGATCCACCCCGAACGGAGCGACTCCACGACTTCCGCTATCTCGTCTTCCTCGATAACGGGCTTCGAAAACGGAAGGAACGACTCCCGCATCTTGAATTCCGGCATACAGGCCCTTTACTGCTTGATACCGACGATTCGGAATTCGCCGTCGACCTCGCTGACGTAGAACGTGAAGCCGAGGCCTTGCACCTCCGTGCGATACGGCTCGATGAAGCGGACTTCGAACTCGCCCTTCTTCGCGGCCTCCGAAACTTCGAATGAATCCTCGTTGAAAAGCAGCGTAATCGCGCGGTTGAAGGCATTCTCTTCGCGGTTTCTCTCGATTTCGCTTCGGAACGACTGCTGAATGTTTTGAGTAATCGCCATCTGGAGCATCGGCCTCTGACCCGCCGCGGCCATCCCGGCGAGGTTGGCGTCTCCGTCGATTATGGAATCGACGAGCCGGTCGAGGTCGAAAACCCTTGGAGCGACGGTTTCGTCGCAATCCGCGACGGCGTGAAAGTACGCGATAACCGGGTCCGCCTTCTCGTCGAGATCGAGGAAGGTTTCGATGTCCGAAAGCGTCGCCTCGATTTCGAGATCTCGCGCGCCTTCGGTGTAAATCCTTATGTCGGCGCCGACCGACCTCGCGTTGCTTTCGAGAATCATTCCTTCCGCGACCCAGGTGTCGACGAGGATCTCCTGCGGCCTCTGGACTTCCGTGCCCGTGTCGTCCGTGTGGAGCGAGAGGTCGGTTCCGTTCGTCGTGATCTTCACTCCCTCGAAGTCGACGTTCTCCGCCGCGGAGACTCCGCCAACCTCGAAAGTATAAGCCGTGAACGCGTCCACTTCCGCGTTGTAGCTCGGGAACGCGTAGCTTTCGCCTTCCTCGCCCTTCGTGGCGAGCAGCACCTGGATAAGCTGATCGAGCGGTCCTGCGAGCGTGCCCGGCTCAAGGAACACGTCTCTTTCCCAGTTGTCCTCTACCTTGTACGATGATTCGTTCGCGATATGGTGGCCTTCCCCCGACAGCGAGATCGTCAGCGATTCGCTATCTTCATCGTCTCCTAATTTGTAAGTTTTTGCAGACTTGTAGCTCACAATGAAAAGATCGTGCGTGATCACCGCTTCGCTTTCGACGTTCATGGTCGCCCCGTTCGGCATGGTCGCTTCCTCCAGGCTTTCGATCTTGTAGCACGGCACCGCTTCGCCGTCGATTTCGGCGGAGTCCATCGAAATATCGACGGCTGTGAATCCGACATGTTTTCCGAACAGCCATAGCTCAGCGTTGGTTTCCCCTTCGAGCGAATCGTCAAGCTCCGTGAGGCCTTCGATGAACTCGACGGACGCGTCGTTGAAAAGCTCCTCCTGCGCAGATGCCGAGAACGTCAGCGCGAACAGCGAAAGAAAAGCGAACAAAGAGATTCTGCAAAGCTGCTTCATACTTCCTCTTTTCCTGGTCCAAGTTTCCAGACTGGGGAATTGACTGATTTATCGATCAAGTTCAGACGTAGTCTAATCGAGTTTGTGAGATTTGCACAAGGGCGAATACGAATTCACAGGCGAAAATCAGCGCAAACGAACAGATACTCCAAAAAACAAAAAGACCCCAAGATTGGGACGATCCTGGGGTCGGAGGATAGAAGTAATGGGACTCATACTTCTGGGACGACATGAACTTCGGAAGATTTGGAAAATCCATTTAGTTTTTCTGAGCCTTTTTTCCAGATTTCCTTAAAATAAAATCGGGATTACTGGTAAGTCGTTGGAAGACAGTAAGTTATGGCCTTATGCGCCCACGAAAAATTTTTCTGGTTGAGGGTAAAGATTGCACAGCCGCACTTTTTTACTGCCGCTGGGACTTTGACATGCGGTTGCGCTACTTTACAGCACAGACGATGGCAGAAATGTAATGTGGTTCGCAGAACGGAAGCCGATAATAGTGTCGGTTCGGTGAAACACGTCCTCCGCGGGAATCAAAAAATTTAGATTAACGCATATCTTAAGCGCAGAGACGCAGAGGGCGCGGAGCTTCGCGG
>JANLHZ010000209.1 GCA_024653775.1 Planctomycetota bacterium
TGAACGTGTTCTCGACCATCCATAACCCCGTGAGATCGAATTCCTCCGGCGGAGGCGCGGCTTTGGTATTTACAACAAGTAATGATACCCCGAAAAGCGCAACGAATAGCGCAACACGATTTAATGTTGCATTATGTAGGAGGGGGGGGCTGGATGTTTCATCGGAATCTCTGGTTTGGAAGTTTAGATTTCGGAAGGTGACAATTAACCATCTAATAAATCCAGTCACGCGTTGTCAAGAAAATTAGCTCGAAAAAAATCCGATAGTTACGCCATCAGGATTATTGATAATAGGTACATATATCCAAAATCCTCTTCGCAGGTCGGCACTTCCGTAAGTCGCGGAAATCTGTTAAAAGCGTGGCGTGAAAACCCTTGCGTTCAAGATCGTTCTTTTCTGCGTTATAGTCGCCGCGGCGATTTTCGTCATGATCGAAAATCCGAGGTTTTTCGAGAAGGAGAACGTCGAGGCGCTTGCGGACGAAGCCGGCATCGACCTTGCAACGTCGTTCCTTCTCGTCGCGTGCCTTGCGACTATAATCGGAATTCCGCGCACAATCGTCACCGGAGTCGGGGGAGTCCTCTTCGGGCCGTTGTACGGCGCGTTCCTCGGAACCCTCGCGGCGACGATCGTCGCCACTCTCGGATTCTACCTCGCGCGATATTTCTTCCACGATCTTGTGCGAACAAAGTTCGAGCCGAGGTATCCGCTCGTATCGAGGAGGCTTCGCGAAAGCAGCCTTTCGATAATGGTTCTGCTGCGGCTCTGCCCCATCGCGCCATTCACGCCGGTTACGTATCTCGCGGGCGCATCTCCCGCGAACTTCCCGAAGTACCTCATCGGCACGATCATCGGAATGATTCCGGGCGCGTTTCTCTACGCCGCGCTCGGCTCGCAGATCGAAAATCCGGAGACTGTGAGCATCGTCATCACCGTCAGTCTGCTCGCGCTGTTCCTCGTGCTTTCGTACCTCTGGTATCGCAGTCTCGAAAGGGACTGGGAGGCGCGGGACGCGAACATTGTGCTTTAATCTCCCGAGCTTTCGATTACAATATCGCGCTATAAGTCGTTACCGGGAGTATAGATGCCAGCCAATCCGGCAGAGCTTGTCGTCACCAAAGGTCCGCGCACGGGAATGAAAATCCCCGTCGATGGATTCCGCGAGATCGTCATCGGAAGAGACCTCAGCGCGACGGTGCAGGTTGTCGACAACGCGCTTTCAAGGCGGCATTTCCGCATCGAATCCGTGGACGGCGGGCTGAGTTTCCGCGTCAAGGACCTGCTCTCCTCGAACGGAACTTACGTCAACGGCCGGAGAATCCAGAGCCTCGACCTCATCGACGGCGACGTCATCGTCGCGGGGGAAAGCGCGTTCGAGTTGACGGTCTTCGCGACGCAGTCGGAGCAGAACGCGAGCAGCAGCAGTTTTTTCCTCTCCGACGCAGCGCTCGAACCCCTCGACCTTGGCGGAGCCGGCGCGAGCTTCGTCGGTACCATCAATTTCGACGCGAAGGATCTCGTCTCCGCGAAGAAGGGCGCGACCGCCGAGCGGGAAGACTGGGCGTCGAAAGCCCTCCAGACGGTGTTCGAAGTCTCGAACAACATCAACACCGAAAGCAACGTCAACAAACTCTTCGATCGCATCGCGAAGGAGATTTTGAAGGTCATCAAGTGCGATCGCGTCGTATTGCTGCTCCACAGGAAACAGCAGGGATCCATCGAAATCGCCGCGAGCGCTATCGCGTCGTATTCGACCGCGGACAAGGCGTCCCCGGTGTCGCGGAGCGTGGTAAAGAAAACGATCCTCGAAGGCGTCACGATTCTGACGCAGGACACCGCGCATGGCGAATTCAGCGCGATGCAGAGCATCGTTTCGCTCAACATCCAGAGCGTCATGTGCGCGCCGCTGCTCGGTAACAACGAAATCCTCGGCGCGATATACGTCGACAGCATCGGGACGAAATCCAGGTTCGAGGATTACGACCTGAAACTACTTTCCGCCATCGGGAAACTCGCCGGAGTCGCGGTCGAACGCGCGGAGTACGCGGACAAGGCGATCGAGCAGGAGAAACTGAAGCAGAGCCTCCAAATCGCGCACAACATTCAGAAATCGCTGCTTCCAACGAAGAATCCGAACGTCCGCGGCTTCGACATCGCTGGCTTCTCCACCCCCTGCGACGAAACCGGCGGGGACTACTTCGACTTCTACAACTTCAAGAACGGCGATCTCGGCATCGTCGTCGGAGACGTCAGCGGGCACGGAATCGGTTCCGCGCTTCTGATGGCTACCGCCCGCGCGTTCCTGAAAGCGCTCGCGCTCGCCTCGCAGGACCCGGAAATCGTCCTTACCGCCGCTAACGATCTTCTCGAGGCCGACACCGACGACGAACACTTTATGACCCTCTTCTTCGGCGTGATCGACCCGCAGAAAGGGACGCTCACCTACTCGAGCGCCGGTCACGACGCGCCGATATTCTTCAAGCCATCGATCGGAAAGATGTATGAACTTGAAAGCACAGGAATGCCGCTCGGGATGATGCCCGAGATGGATTTCCCCGCGAAAAAGAACATCAAGCTCGATAACGGCGACGTCATCGTCGCCTGCACCGACGGAATCTGGGAGGCGATGAATGCGGACGACGAGGAATTCGGAAAGAACCGCCTCTGCAAGATCATCCGCGAGAACTCCGCGTTGCCCGCCCGCGACATGGTGACGTTTATCCTTCAGGAAGTCCGGGACTTTATAGGCAGCGCGCCTGTGCGGGACGATCTGACGCTCTTCGTCGTGAAGGTGATGGATATTCGTTCCTCCGGCGTGATAACGAGACCCGTGAAGATCGATGGATGACTTCGAGGCGATCGCGTGTTTTTACTGTGCGGCTCGTGTAGAATCCAGCCGGGAACATTCGAGGAGCTATGGTGGCAGAGTCGCGGCCCAAAATCAGATACGTAAACATCCAGCAGATCGAAATCGACGGAACTCTCGCGCTGCACATTTCGGATCCGTGCCATATTTCGCAGCCAATGTCGGCGCCTCCCGAAATGCTTCTCGCGCTGCACCTGATGGACGGGCGGCACACGATTGGCGGCATCGCGCAGGTGTATCGAACGCATAAGGCGATCATCGATGAATCGCTTATCGAATACCTCGTGAATTTCCTCGATGAAAACGGATATCTGGAAAATGAGAAATTTTCCGCGATGCTTGGCGAGGTCGTTTTCTCGAAAACGCGGCCGCTCGTTCATACGAATAACCTCCTCAGCCGGGAGGAATTCGAGCAGAAATACGCGGAAACCTCGGCGCGGCTTGGAATAGCGAACCTGGAAAAGACCGATCGCAACCTAAAAGGTCTGATCGCGCCGCATATAGATTTCCTCCGCGGGTTCGATTCTTACGTCGAAGCGTACGCCAGACTTGAAGGCGTGGATGCGCAGGTATTCGTGATTATAGGGACTTCGCACGCGCCACTTTCGAGTTTGTACGCGTACACGTCGCAGACATTCGCCACTCTCCACGAAGACGCAATCGTGGACGAAGAATTTCTCGATAGTCTGAAGAACGGTATTCCGGGAAATATTTTATCTGAAGACCGGCTGAATCATCACGTCGAGCACAGCATTGAATTTCAGGCGGTATTCCTCAAATATCTTCTTAAGGACCGGGATTTCAAAATCGTTCCGATACTATGTAATTCGCTGCACGAGAGCATAGACAAACAGAACGACTGCCCGCCCGCGGAGGTATATCTGTTCTGCGATAAACTGCGCGATACTATAGCTCGTTGCGGGAAAAAGGTGGCTATAGTCTGCGGCGCGGACCTTGCCCACAAGGGAAGAATATTCGACGAGGAAATCGAGCTGTCCAAGGAGTTCGTTTCGAATATCGAAACGAGAGATATCGAAGCGCTTTCGAATGCTAAAAATATCGATGCGAATGGATTCTTTAGACACTTCACGGAGGACAGAAACGCCAGGAATGTATGCAGCGTTGCGGGTATCTTTACGACTCTCAGGACCGTTACTGCTTCGAGAGGAGAGATTTCCAGCTATAGGCAATTCATAGACAAAGGCGAAGGAAACTATCTGATTTCCTTCTGCGGCATGGCTCTTTACGAATGAACGTTTACAATCGGATAAGACCACGAAACACACGAAAGTCACGAAATTGATAGTGGTATAAAATGGGGAGTAATCAATGAGTTTTGAAGCTGAAAAGTCGATGGACAAGATTATATATCGCGAGGAGGGCTATCAACTTCAGGGCGCATTTTTCGAGGTGTACCGTGAAATGGGATTCGGTTTCGCGGAGAGCGTTTATCAGGAATGTCTGGAGATTGAATTGCGCGGACGACGAATTCCATTTGTTTCCCAGGTTGGCTTGAAGCTGAGTTACAAGGGTAGCGAACTCAAGCAAACCTATATTCCAGATTTACTCTGCTTTGACAAAATAGTTGTTGAATTGAAAGCACTGAACCCGCGTTATTCACGATAGGCGGAAATAAAAATACCCAAGGCGCGAACTTTGCAACGGAGGAGGTATCTACGCCCCTTTCCGGAATTGCAAGG
>JANLHZ010000214.1 GCA_024653775.1 Planctomycetota bacterium
TGCGGCGGTTTCTAAATTCGCCTACGATCCAGACCCCGAAGGTGACTTCCAGCTAGGTAAAATCATAGTACCTGTTGGCGGGGAAGTAGATTTCAAAGCCATTAGGTCTAATGCAGAAAAATTCGGCGCAGACTACGAATGGAACATCACTCCCAAAGACGGAGCACCTGAAGCGACATTAACTCCAAATGGTGAGACGGCTTCATCCTTATTCGCGGAAGAAGGACAGTATGTGGTTGAATGCGGTCTTGCCGGGAGCGACTTCCCGTCAATAAGAATTTTCGTGTTCGTCGTGTTATTCGATCTGGATGGCGATACTGATAATGACGAGAACGTCGAGATTACGGATGAAGATGACGAAAAAGAGACGGATTCGCCCGGCATGCTTATGGGCATTTCTCCCGATCCAAAACTGCGTCGTCCATTGATAGTCAGGCAAGTCCCCGATGGTTTGATAGACTTCGCTATAAACAATGGGATATTGCTTAGCGCTCACTTAAATATTTTTCCAAGAAATATAAGTTTATGGAGAAACAACAACTCAGATACCGAAGGTAGAATTGAAATCAATGGTGAACGAACTGAAAACATAATGGCAGATATAGTTAATGGAGATTTTGAATTATATGCGCAAGGAGAGAGCATCGGAGAAGTAAAAGTAGAGTTGACACTAATAGCAATTAGACCATTTGACGAAGCGCCAGTAGTCGCCGAGCAGACTGTTGATGAAATTGTAATTACGGTCGTCTCCACCGATATGATAGCGTTTCAGCCAGGCACTATGTCTGAACCGTCAAAGGCAGTCGACACTGAAAACAAGAATAATCCACTATCGCTGATTGCTCTGGTAAACAATGACGTAGACGATCCTGCGGCAACGGTAGCGGATAATTCAGATAATGTGATAAAAGATGAAGATGATGACATCGTGCAAATCTTATTGTTCATAGGCATTCCTGATTCCGTAACACAAGGAACGATCAGAATCGAGGAGGACAGCGGCGGCAGCATACGTTTCTTTAAACCGGATGGCCAGAGTCTATTATCCACCGAACATTCCTGGGAAACAATCTCCACCGGCGAACTATCTGGCGATGGCGCTATTTGGAGTAGCGCAGGCGGCATTGTCAGCATTTTCGTGGAGGGAATGTCGGCTTCAGATGACGTGACTGTCACGTTAAGTTTTAAAAGCGAAGGAGGACTATTAATCACCAAGTCCACGTTCCATATGGCAGTAATTAGTGCCGACTTAGATATTGACACTGACAACAATGATGCGACAAAACGCACACTCGTGGAAGACAGAGATGAAGATAGGATAGACCCTGCTGTAAACGGCAAAATAATTCTTGTAAACAACGATGATAACGATTTTGATGGCATTCAGGATTGGGCGGATGGATTCAATCGTGTGGAGGCAACCATGGCTCATGCCGATTATGACAGAAACGGCGTCCTGTCCGCCGAAGAAAGAGCAACGAGCGAGAAGGATGACGAAAACACCGTCGAGATATTTACGTTGATTCAGATAGAGTTTTCACCCGGTACGATTCGGACGAATGCTCACTTTAGGATAGAATACGATGAGTCTGATCCAGATGGAATGGCGGATATGCTTCATCCGGATGACGTCTCGCTAAGAATATGGGCAAAACCCGGAAATGAAGCAAGAAGTAGCTCCGCGATAAACGATCCAGCCGGCGTAGGAGATTTCATTCCATCGGAACACGTATTTACCTGGGATGAACTTTCAGCACGAGCGACAATTAATGGCAATGTTGTTCACTTGTGGATCGAAGGCGTTAAGCCGAGCACAAAGCGCGCGGACCTTCGTATACTTGTACAAATGGACCCGGACATGGAAGGACCTTTGAACTTTATCGATCTCGACGCGATCAGGTTGACTTCAATTATGATTGAAACTCTATACGATACTACACATGCTCCTGTCGTGGCGGGCGCGCCTCTGCCGGATCCTGCAAACTTCGTTCGCATTGGGCTTTGGGATCACGCTTTCACGGGACCGCTCGCCGCAGCCGGCGCATTTCCGGCGGAACCTGACGGACTCGTTCGAAATCCAGCGTCTCCGGGTTCCCCTCACGTCGGCAACCCGGCGCTTCCGGCAAATGCCGCGTTCATCGAGGAAGACACGAGGCGGTTCTATTTCCGCATTACTAATCCGCTGGCGAATACAAATACCGGCGCGATGGATACCGTTAACGATTTCTTATGGCTGACGCAGAGACCGCGCAGAGATAGCAATGTGGCTGGCCCTAATTTTGCGCAATATGTTATCGACCCGGCTACTGGTCATCCGGAAATAGAAGACGACGACAACTCGGGTAATACCGATATAACCCTTCTTGAAACCGATAACGATTCTGGAGTGTTCGTTTCGGAAGCGCTGATGCTGGTTACGGGTGACGCGGATCTGGGTGTGGAAGTGTTTTCCAATCATCGTGCGGGCAGTCCCGGAAACGTTTCCCGAAATTCAGCCAACTTCAGATTACGTCGTACCGGAATCGAAGGGATCGTGACAGGGCATTTGCCCGTGGCGGGAGTAAATCTCGATTACAGTGTTCCGGTTTTCAATCGTGAACGTCAGCCGAATGTAGCTCCAGCAGTAGTTTCTCCCTTCGGCGACGAACGCCGTGTAGCGCCGCTACATATTTTTGTGATGAATGACCCCACAATACTAGCTGGCGGAGGAGCCCCAAATGGACCAGTTCTTCCATACAGGACGGGAGGCGGCGTCGCTGGGTTGTCGGATGTACATCTTCCCGCGATGAGAAGAGTTTATTCACGAATAGGAGTCGACATAAGAACGGTCAGCGGCGCTGCTCCGCCGGTTCCTCCCGCTGTCCCGCCACCGGGAGCATACCCAACAAGAACGATAGACCATACGGTATTGAATGCTGCCGGCACACCTACTGATGTTGGGATTTACAAGGATATTATTATTGAATTTGATTATAATAATGGTTGGACAAGCGACCATAGCCACCTACAAGTTGGCGGAGATTTTGCTGGTCATGCAGAGCTTGGAGGTGACGCAAATACTATACGAATATTTTTTGTGAATCTTGTTAATACCGGCCCCGGTTCACCTGCAGGCGGATTTGCATTTCCGGATGTTGATCATGCCGGTAATCCGGCAATGGGAACTGCCTATATCGCCAGTTCATACATCAGACGCAAAGGTCTTAGAAATTTGGCGAGACAATCCGAAGCTTCGTGCGCTGGTCCGCTCGAAACTCTGGGGGGAAACGCACGATTCTATCGCAATCGACGAAGGAGTGACCCGCGAACGCATCAGCCAACGCGTTCGAGAAGCGGAATGGTCGCTGGCGACATCCAATGATCGCACGCTCCGCAACGCCGCTCGCGAGTTCATCGACGCCCGCGAGTTTGCGCTCATCGAAGCAGCGAAGGAGGCAGAGAAATAGTCTTTCGTCCCTTCTTTCAATCTCCCGCCGGGGAACACTCGTTCCTCGGCGCTTTTCTTTTGGGGAATGAACATCATACAAGATCGGTAGCTCGCATTACGTTTCAGAGTCGGCGTCATCGTCATCGACATCGACTACAGCAAGTGCGAGTATCGTCTTGCGCTTAAACTCGGGCAGGGATGGCCAGATTTTGACAAGACTTGCCAGATCGCTACTGACCTGGTTACTGACCAATCCAAACCATTTTTCTATAATGCCTTCATTTGGCGAATCAAGGCTGAATTCAGGGGGTATAAAACTGGAGGCGGGGGGAATCGAACCCCCGTCCCGTGATGCTTCCACTACCGCTTCTACGCTCATAGCCGGAATTTTGGCTCTCGTTCCTCCGACGCCTTTCGGCTGGCTTCTTCGGAACCAGCTCCCTAAAGTTTCGTTCTCAGCCAAAGGAGCGCTGGCTGAAAACTATCCCACCTGTCCTTGGCATTCGCAACCCCGGCAGGAGCGGAAAGCGAACGCCTGCTACACATTAGGCAGCAAGTGCATAGTCATAGTTGTTGGCAACTATTGTTTTGATCGACTATTTACGTGGCCGGTCGATCAACCACGGAGCGCCACGAAAGCTTCGCCCATCCGGTCGAAACCCTTCGCCCCCAAATTGTCAAAGATCTATAGCCATGACATTATATCCGGAAATCACAGGATTGTTCATCAAAGGTTGGGTTTTTGTTTTTTCGACAGAACAGAAGTCCTGTTGTTTACACCAACTCTGGATCGAACGGACTTCGCGATTTTCCTCACGACACAACCATCAGTAGGCAGGCACTCGTGCTCCCAGACCCGGAAGATCGCCCACCCCGCGGCCTGGAGCCGTGCGGTCTGGCGGGCATCGCGCTCCCGGTTCTCGGCGAGCTTCGGCAGCCAGTAGTCCTGGTTCGTCTTCGGGAAAGTGGCGTGCTCCGGGCAGCCGTGCCAGAAACATCCATCGACGAACACCGCGACCTTCGGACCTGGAAACACGATGTCGACCGCGATCCCCTCGATGGCGAGCTCGTCCCCGAGGACACGTACGAGGATTACAAAAAGGAAGTGCCACCGACAGCGGAGGACAAGAAGGAACTCAAGGCGATCCTCGCGGGTTACGACCGGATGGAGCCGCGGAATTGAGTTTCATGATTTACAGACAACCGATTTGTCGTGTCTTCCTCCGGTGGTATATTGGCATCGGTTAAACGTTATTGTCTGTGAACAACAAAGACCGAAGAAAAAGCGTGCGCAGAGAGTATTACTCGGATTTGATTTCAGTGTTTCTCGAAAAGGACGAGAAAACGGTTCTTGGTGAGCTGACGTCGCACAATGAATTCAGTTTGGAATCAGTCCAGCGCGATGCCTGGATAGATGAGATTAAAATCCTGAAAAGCGTTCTTAAACCGTATCTGGATAGAGGCGCAGTCTATTTCGAGTATTCTATCCCGCGTCTTGGCAGACGAATAGATGTAGTTTTGCTCATAGACCACGTAATTTTTGTACTAGAATTCAAGGTGGGAGAGAGTAGCTACACCTCGCACGCGATAGATCAGGTCTGGGATTATGCGCTTGACCTTAAAAACTTTCACGAGACAAGTCACGAAGCTCCGATAGCACCCGTTCTAATAGCGACGGAATCCGTTGATGTTCTACACGATATTTCAGCTTCGAATAAAAATGACAATCTGCTTTCGCCGCTAAGATGCAACGTAAGGACGTTTCCGACTGCTATCCATGAGGTTCTTGATTACTTTCACGGTTCGAAAGTGGAACCAAGTTTCTGGGAGTCCGGGCGATACCGTCCGCCAACAATTGTGGAAGCAGCTACAGCGTTATATGGCGGCCATTCTGTCGAGGAAATCTCGCGCAGTAATGCAAGCGCTATCAATTTAACGCAAACCTCGGACTCCATTTCGGATATCATAGAGAAGTCGAAGGCTCATTCCGAGAAAGCCATCTGTTTCGTCACTGGAGTGCCAGGCGCAGGTAAAACTCTTGTTGGACTGAACATTGCTACCAAACACATGAATAAGGATAGCGATCTCTACAGCGTATTTCTATCCGGAAACGGACCGCTGGTTGCGGTTCTACGAGAAGCACTTGCGCGTGACAAGGTTCGTCGTGAAAAAGAATGCGGCAAGAGAGCAAGGAAAGGCGAAGTGATGAGCGAAGTGAAGATGTTCATTCAGAACGTCCATCATTTTCGTGATGAGTGCCTGGCGGATGCCGCGAATCCTCCGGTCGAACATGTCGCACTTTTCGATGAAGCGCAAAGAGCCTGGAATCTGGAACAAACATCGAAATTCATGAAAAATCGCAAGAAAGTATCTGGGTTTTCAGTATCGGAGCCAGAATTTTTAATATCGTGCATGGATAGACATGCGAACTGGGCAGTCATCATTTGCCTGGTTGGTGGCGGACAGGAAATAAATACCGGAGAAGCGGGAATTAGTGAATGGATAGAATCACTGAATCGCTCATTTCATCATTGGAAAATATACATTTCCTCCAGGATAACAGATGCGGAATATGCTGCAGGACAAGCTCTTTCCAGGGTAGCAAACGAAGCGAGAGTCGCTTTGAGGGATGATTTGCACCTGGGAGTTTCATTGCGGTCGTTTCGCGCCGAGAATGTTTCAAGACTTGTAAAGGAAGTTCTAGATATTGATGTGGAATCGGCAAGGTATACGCTTGCGCAGGTCCAAGAGCGCTTTCCAGTGGTGCTCACGCGCGATATTCGCGAAACGAAAAGCTGGCTTAGGAGTCAGGCAAGGGGAACGGAACGGTTTGGAATTCTCGCGTCTTCGCAGGCAGAAAGACTTAAACCTTACGCAATAGATGTCAAATCACCCGTCGATCCGGTGCATTGGTTTCTTGACGGAAAACAGGATGTGAGATCGTCCTACTATCTTGAGGACGTTGCGACTGAGTTTCATTGCCAAGGCCTCGAGCTCGATTGGGCTTGCGTTACTTGGGACGGCGATTTCAGATTTGCAAACACAGGTTGGGAGCATTGGTCGTTTTGCGGAGACCATTGGAATCGAATTCGGAAAGCGGAGCGGAAAGTCTTCCTGAAAAACGCCTATCGTGTGCTTTTGACACGTGCGAGACAGGGCATGGTGATTTTTGTACCTGAAGGTGAAAGCAACGATCCCACGCGCAAGTCGGAATTCTACGACTCAACCTATGAGTATCTTCGATCGGTTGGCATTTCTGCGCTTTAAGAATCGCTTGCAATTAAATCTCGGCACAAGTGCTCCGTCTTCGCAAGATCGTTTTTCATTGGGTCTTTTATCATATTATCTATTGACACCTGAAAGTCTTGCCTTAACCTGAATTTTTATCGAGTGCGTGACGAGCGACTTCCTTCACCCGTTGCCAGCGCGCGCGAAACGGTTCGTTCTGGTAACCTCCGCCGGTGGATTCGTTCATCAGCACTTCCGAAGGAAACAGAATCTCGAACGCGAAAGCGAGTTTGTCGATAGTCCGCGGCATCCACGAGAACGCGAGCCGGGTGCCGAGATAGCGGTCTGGAAACTCCGGCAGGTTTTCAAGGAACCTTTTTTCCGCGGGGAATAGTTTCGCCGGCGGGACGCGGTCGACGATTTCGAAGCACGTTTCGCTTACGGGAAAGAAATGCAGGAGCCACCGCGCGGTGAGGTAAAGTCCGCGCAGAAGATTCGTCCGGCGCGCGGCGTTGATAAGACTATCGATGTCGCATCCGTCAGCGGTCCAGAGCCTATGGAGATCGTACGCCCACATAACGCATTCGAAGCCGTGCTTGACCGCGTGGGCTATGAGGTGAAGCTCCTGCATCAGCTTCGACGGCGCGAAGTATCGCACTCCCGCGTACGAATACTCCCCGCGAGACGCGAGCACCTCCGCCGAGTCAATGCGATACGCCCGGCGGATCGCGCGAATTCGTCCGCATTCGGTGACTTCGTAGTGAATGTCGATCAGCGCATCGCTTAGTTGGTGGACCCACGGATTGCCTTCGATGAACCGTTTTGCGCCGACGAACTGTAAAACGCGGGTTGCGCGTTCGAAGTCCCGTTTCGCGACGAGGAGATCGACGTCCGTGCTCGCGCGGGCGAACTCCGGATAGAACCTGCGTCCGATGTCGAATCCGCCGATGAGGGTCCACGGAACTTCCGCGGCGTCAAACGCACGGCCAAAGGTTTCGATCGCGAGAAGCTGTTTTTCGACGCGCGCCTTCGTTTCAAGCACGTACGACGCCAGCTCCATCCTGAATTCCTCCGCGAGTCGCGCGTATTCGCGATTCGAAAGCAGCGTGTGCGCGAGCATCGGGAGCAATCGATGGCGTTCGGCTGGTTCGAGTAGCGACCTGACGTCCGCCGGGTCCGCGGGATCGCTACTCGCCGGGTCGATCAGCCTGCACAGTGAGTAGATGGAGTTCACAGAAGCCCCGCCCAATTACTCGCCACCCGGCGCGCGACTAAGGCGCTGCGCTCTTGCGATGTTTTCAGCGCCCGCGTTATGAAACCTGAGGCACTCGCCTACGATCTGTCTCGCGAGTTTGCGATCGCTAGATTTCTCCGCCATGTCGAGCAGCGTTTCCACCGAGCGCTCGAGTTCGCTCTTTTCGATGCCGCTCAGATCGCGCCAGTTCGAAAGTTCGTTCAGCGTCTTCGCGAGCGAAATCAGGCCGAGGACGTTCTGCGGTTCCCTTCGGACGACCGCGCGATAGCTTTCGATCGCCTCGTCCACTTCGGAGAGCGCGAGGTGCGCGTCGCCGCGAAGCTGGTGGACCTGCACCGGAACCTGATACAGGAATCGCATGAGGGAGTCGCTTTCGCCGCTGGCGCTGGTCCTTCCGACCTTTCCCAGAAACGCCCGGTAGTATTCGAGCGACTCTTCGCGCCGGAGACTTCCCTGATTCCCGAGAAGGTGCGCGAGAAAGAAGTACGTCATCGGCTCGTTCGGGTTTGCCTTCAGAGCTTTTTTAAACGACGACTCCGCGTCGTCGAGATAGCCCTGGTTCATCTTGAGCTGCCCGAACTGCATCAGCGCGAGCCAGTCGTCCGGATTCTCTTCGAGGGCCTGCATCGCGAGTTCCTCGGCTTTTTCGAGGTCTCCGGACTCGATCGCGTTTTCGATGGCTATGGAATTAGACGCCTCCGCGGGCCTTACGAGTATGGCGCCGAATCCCGCGATCAGGAGCGCGAAGCTGGCGAGCGCGAACGCGATTCCGCGGAATCCACCGGCGTTTTCGCGGAAGAACGCCACCGGACGGAAGAAAACGGAGATCATCGCGCCTGCGAGAAGCCCGCAGAAGTGCGGGATGTTCCCGACGTTGAACAGCGGGCTTTGCTGGTTGACGTAAAACCCGAAAAGGAGGGTTATTGCGACGATGACGAAGATTCGCGTCATCATGCTGCGGAACACGTAGGGAGCGATCCACTTCCGGTTTTTGAGTAGCATTCCCACGATCACGCCGATCAGGCCGAAGAGCGAGACCGACGCGCCTACGCTGACGCTGTCGGGTTCGTTCCACATCGACTCGACGCAGAATGTTATCATCATCCCAAGGATTCCGGACCCGAGGTAGAGCAGCAGGAACCTCCCGAAGCCGTACATTCTTTCGACGAGGACTCCGACGAAAAGCAGCCCGAACATGTTGCTCACGATATGAAGGATGTTCCCGTGGAGAAACCCGGAAGTGACGAGCCTGAAATACTCGCCTCTTTCGACGAGCGAATGACGATATGCGCCTAGGTTCGTGAGCACTCCCCCGTCGAGCATTTCGAGGCTTTCGAAATACGTCATCGCAGGCGGACCGCCCTCCGCTTCCACAAGGGTCGCACTGACGATGTAATACGCCGCGTTCGCGAGAAACAAAAGCAGGCACGCCCACGCGAAAGCAGAGCGCGGCACGGCTCTATCCGTGGAACGCTCTCTGCGCCGGAACTCTTTTCTGTCGACGTCCGCTATATTAATCGTCATACAGGGAATTTATCACGGGATCGGTCGTAATTGTAGTTCCGTCTGAAGAGAAGTCTAGCAGAGTTTCGGGAAGGAGGTGCGCGCGGATTCATTTGGACCGTGGTAACTGTTCACGGGGTAGATCGCAGTCTATAGCGGGATTCTGTAGTAGTGTGCTCGTGAGAGCATCCAGTTCGTAGTGTGCCCGTCAGGGCATCTTCAACGCCTTACGGCGCCACTACGAACGCGAACTACCCAGTGAACAGTTACGGACCGTGTCCCCAGTCACTTGGCTTCGATTATCTCCACGAGCCGTCTTGCGTAACTTCGATCCACCGCGGGAAGATCGTCGATCGTCATCGGCGGAGTTTCCCTCCGCAGCGTGAAGAACACGAACCTTGAAGTGTCGAGCGCGCCTTCAAGCGGGAACGCGATCATTATGAGCCTGTCTATCTCCGCTGCCGAGATTTTGCCCAACTGAACGAAATTCGCGCGGCCGTCCGCATCCAGCAGCAGCAGCGACGAGGCCTGTATGTCTGTCAGCGTCAACCCCGATGGCGACGGAACCTCGTCCGACTGAGCAAGGAACAGGTCTGCCTTCGGGTGGAACCCGCCCGCTCCGACCCGACGACGAAGCAGCGCGATCAGCTCCCGCTCGCGGGTCAGCGCGTCCAGCAGGAACGACTTCGTGCGTATCAGGTCGTCGTTCCCGTCCTCGTTCACCGCCTCCGCGGCTGCGTCGTAATCGAAGTTCCGGACGTGCGCGAGGAACTTCTCCACGAGTTCCATTTCAGCATCGAGCGCATTTTCGCCAGGCGGAGGGTTCTCCGGAACTTCGAAAGTCTCCGCCGGCGTTTCCGGAGCGATCGTCACATTTTCCTCCGGCGAGGGAACTTCATCTGCATCTGCGGCAATCGTCCGCTGCCCGCTAGCGTCCTCGATCTTTCGAAGCTCGTCCGCGATCCACTCTTCGATCTCCGCGAGGGATTCGTCATCGCGCGCGGCTCTTAGAAGGCCCTCGCGAATACCCGTGGTTCCTTCGATCGTTGCGAGGGTTTCGATCCGGACTTTGAAAAGTTCCGCGGGCGCGTCCCGCACGATCAGCTTCTGCTGCGCAAGCCAGCGGATCAGCGCGAGCGCTTCGAGCGACTCCGGAGTTCCGGGATACTTCGCGCTGAAGGATTCGATCAGCGACGTCGCGTCGCCAAACCGCTCGTCCGCGATCGCCTCGCGCAGTAGTCTTTTGAAGCGCGTGCGCTGCAAGTCGAACTCCGGGTCGGTCGTAGGCGTGCCCGCCAATTCGCCGCTGGGGTCCTGGGAGAGTCCCGCCTCCGGTACAGGCTCCCGAGAAATCAGATACGAAATGGCGATCGCGAATACCGCGACAACGACAGCGAGAACGTACCCGCCGGTCCTGACGACTCCGCTTCCGGGGATGAACTTCCGGAGGAGAACCGCGAGCGCGTCCGTGAATCCTCGGCCCGCGGAACCGGCTAAAAGCGCGCCGTGGAGTCTTCGTAGCTCGTTCGCTGCGTCGCCCGCGGTGTTTTGTTCGAGGTGAATACCGCGGAGAGCATTCGCGATTTCGCTCCGGAGTTTTCGCAGTCGCCTCGGTTCGTTTGCGCTCCCACGCGCGAAGTCTTCAAGAATCGCGCTGAAATCCCGGTCGTCTGAAACCACGCGGCCAGCGAGGCACGACGCGAGCGTCAGCGCGATTTCCTTTTTCGCGCCGATTTCGCGCGATTCCTCGCAATAACGGGCAAGTCCGGGGAAGCCGACGGTCGTCCCGTCGTCCTGAAGGCAGACGCTCGCGGGGTCGAAGGAATACGAAGCAAGCCCCGCGGAGTCAGTCGCGTTCAGAGCTTCAAGGCATTCGATTCCGAGTTCAAGAACCCGCTTCGTCGTGAAGTCGAATTTCCGCGCGATGAGTCCTTCAATGGTGGCGTCGCACTCGAAACGCCACGAGATCGCGAACTCGCCCTGGAACGAAGGAACTATCGTCGGTTTTGAAAGTCTCCGATCGACGAGCGCGACGAGTTTTCGAACGATAGCCGCGTATTCCGCGCGGGTGGACTCGTCGACTCCGGAGGTGCGTTCGACAATGACCAGCGCATTATCGCTGAGTCTCCGCGCGATGAGTCTCGAAACAGGCGGTTCCGCGGGCACGGCGCGCAGAACTCTCATTCCGGGAATATTCATCGTTTCGTTCATAGCGAAATCCTACCACCATCGCATGAAATCACAAGCCGACTTTCGGCTGAATGGATTCGACCTGAAGCTAATCTTCATCTGACACTTCAACTCAGCGTTCGCTCGAAATAAGCCTATTGAAATAATTTGCGGAATCTTTACTTGACAGCAACCTGCTTTTCTTATGGATAGTTAATTGCCACCTTCCGAAACCTAAACTTCCCAACCAGAGATTCCGATGAAATCATCCGCGACTCGTTCCGCACGAAGTGTAACTACCAGAATGTTTATTCTGATTTTGTCGCTTTTCGGGGTATCATTACTTGTTGTAAATACCAAAGCCGCGCCTCCGCCGGAGGAATTCGATCTCACGGGGTTATGGATGGTCGAGAACACGTTCA
>JANLHZ010000227.1 GCA_024653775.1 Planctomycetota bacterium
TATTTTTTTGCTCGGACGAGGACATGCGCACTTCCCAGGTTTGTAGTGTGCCCGTGAGGGCATATAAACGCCTGACGGCGCCACTACGAACTTCACCGCCTGACGGCGCCACTACGAACTCAGAGTGCCCGGCACGTGGAGATCACGCGGGGTGGCGGTGAAAGCAGCCGAGGCGCCTGCGCATTATCTTTTGCAGCAGGCGAGACGCCTACACTCCCAGTCTTATCCGCTGAACGCCACGATTCCGACCGTGATGTTGTCCGTCCCTCCGCGATCGTTTGCGATGTCGATAAGGTTCTGCGCCGCGGATTCCGGATCGTGGTCTGTCCCTTTGATCGTCGATTCGATCAGCGAATCCGGAACGAGGTCCGTAAGACCGTCGGTGCAGAAAACGTAGATGTCGCCCGGCTCGACCTCGCAGACGATGGTATCGACCTGCACGACCTCGCCCATGCCAAGCGCGCGGGTGATGACGTTGCGGAGCGGATGGACCCGCGCCTGCTCCCTTGAAAGCAGATCGCGGCGCACCAGCTCGCCGACCCAGGAATGATCTATGGTCACCTGCTCCAGACATCCCTGGCGGAACCTGTATATGCGCGAATCCCCGACGTACGCGAGCGCGGCCCACCTGCTCCGGAAAATCCCGGCGACGATGGTAGTGCCCATGTCCTTCTGGCTTTTATCCTGCATGCCCTCGAGATGGATCTTCGCGTTTGCCTTGTTGATCGCGGTGGAGAGGAACCTGGCGTCTTCTTCCGCGTGTTCCTTCGTGAAGACGCCGTTGCGGTTCAACAAGCTTTCGCTGAGATCGCGCAGCGTATCGACCGCGATCTGGCTTGCGACCTCTCCCGCCTGATGGCCTCCCATGCCGTCCGCGACGACGCAAATGCCGCGATCCTCCAGAATGAGAAAGTTATCCTCATTCTTGTCTCGGCATTTCCCTACGTTTGTCACTCCGCAAAACAGTGGGTTCATGGCGACTAGTTTGGCAGATGAGGTCATATTGAAACCGGCTGGAGATTGTATAAAGATGACACACGTCTCATCAACACTAAATTTGAAGACCGTGTCAGCCAACATTCGATTTTAGATTGGGAAGAATCCTCGCGATCCTGTAATCTCAGTCAAGCGATGGAATACCGGTTCGCCGGGCTCGATAGACCCTGTCATTGGTTCAAGTTGTGAAAATAGAGTCCATCAGACTTAAGAACTTCAAGGCGTTCCGCGATACGGAGTTGAACGATCTCCCAAAGTTCTGCGTGTTCGTCGGCGCAAATGGATCCGGAAAGAGCACGATCTTCAGCGTCTTCGGTTTTTTAAGGGACGCGATAAACAACAACGTCAATACCGCTCTCGCAAAGCTGGGCGGAAGCCGCGGATTCAAGGAAGTCCGGAGTCGTAACGCCGATGGGGCGATCGAAATAGAATTGAAGTTCAAAGAGAAGTCTGCGGCTCCGCTTACAACATACCTTCTCAAGATAAACGAGCGGAACGGTAGACCTTACGTCGAACGCGAGGTTCTTAAGTACCGTCGAGGGAGCAAAGGCAAGCCGTGGCATTTTCTAGACTTCGAGGAAGGGAAAGGCACCGCCGTTACCAACGAGCTTGATAAAGTGCAAACCGAAGCTGACCTCGACCGGAAAGATGAGCTATTGAAGTCGGACGATATTTTGGCGATCAAGGGGCTGGCTCAGTTCGAAAGATTTCCAGCGGCGGTTGCGCTTGGAGATTTGATCGAGAACTGGCACGTTTCGGACTTCCACATCAGCCGTGCTAGACCCGAGCAGGACGCGGGTTACGCGGAGCACCTTTCGCGGGAGGGTGAAAATCTTTCTCTTGTCGTTCAATTTCTTCACGATAATCACCCGGAAATTTTCAAGAGGATACTCCAACTGCTCGGAAGCCGGGTTCCAGGCGTATCGAATGTCGAATCCAAAACGACCGAGGAGGGGCGCGTACTTCTGAAATTCCAGGACGGAGCGTTCGAGGATCCATTTCTTGCGAGGTACGTTTCCGACGGCACAATCAAAATGCTAGCGTACCTCACGCTGCTTTACGACCCGAGGCCGCATCCGCTGCTTTGCATCGAAGAGCCGGAAAATCAGCTTTACCCTCATCTACTATTGGAACTTGCGGAAGAGTTTCGTTCCTATTCTATGCGCGGGGGACAGGTGTTCGTTTCGACCCATTCGCCTGACTTTCTAAATGCTACGAGGATCGAGGAGGTGTTCTTCCTGGTCAAGAAGGACGGGTACACATCTATAAAGCGGGCGAGCGACGACCCGCAGCTCGTCTCGTTCATGGTAGAGGGCGATAAAATGGGGTATCTCTGGAAAACTGGCTTCTTTGGAGACATAGACCCGAAATGACCACGCTCGTCTTCTTTCTGGAGGAACAGTCGGCTAAAGAAATGTTGAATGGAATCCTCCCCAAAATTTTTCCGAACGGATATGACGCTTCCTTCCTCGTTTTCGAAGGCAAGCAAGACCTTGAAAAACGACTTCCCATAATTCTGCGCGGATGGAAAAGGCCGAACTGTCGGTTTTTGATTTTACGAGACCAGGATTCCGGGGACTGTAAGGAAGTCAAAAAGAAACTGCATGGAATTTGCGAGGCAGCCAGGAAAACCGCGATAGTCCGAATTGCTTGCCATGAACTCGAGAGCTTTTATCTCGGAGACCTGAACGCCGTGGAAATAGGTCTTGGCCTTAACAGAATCGCGAAAAAGCAGCAGAAGGAAAAGTACCGAGCGCCGGACAGACTTGCCAATCCGTGGCAGGAGTTGACCAGGTTGACTAAAGGCGCTTATCAGAATGTCGGCGGTTCAAGAGCGATCGCGCCGCACATGAGCCTGGAATCCAACAAATCCCACAGTTTTCGAGTTTTACATCGTGGAATCCAGAAGCTGATAGAGGCGAATTCCTGATTAGAGATTAGCGGTACCGCGATAGGTTTTATAGATTCTTAACCAAAGGACCGAGGACGGATCACGGAGGAAACATTGCCAACTGCGCTACTTGTCAACGACGATGGAATCGAATCGCCCGGACTTCTGGCGCTGCGGAGGGTTGTCGAGAGTTTCAATTTCAAGGCCATCGTCGTCGCGCCGCTCGAGGAGAGGTCCGGGACCAGCATCGGACTCACGCTCGCAGAGGACATAAGGGTGACAGAATACGCGCCCGACGACGAATTCTTCGGCTACGCGTGCTCCGGAACGCCGGTCGACTGCGTCAAGATCGCGCTCGGGCACATTCTGCGGGATTCGCCCGACGTCGTGTTCTCTGGAATCAACCGCGGAGGCAACCTCGGCGTGCACTGTCTCTACTCCGGAACCGTGGGAGCCGCGATCGAGGCGTTCATCAACGGCATCCCCGCGGTCGCGATCTCGAAGCGCAACTTCCTTTCCGACGACTTCACCGAGAGCGAAAAAATGCTCCGGAAGGTGATGCCTGTGATCCTCGGCGCGATCGACAAGACCGGCGGAATCTTCAACGTCAACCTTCCCGATCTCGAAAAACACGAGGTCCGCGGACATATGTGGACCTTTCAGGATCCTTCGCCATTCGTAAACCTTTACGAGGATAAATTCGACGACGAAGAGCGCGCGCGGGTCTTTACGCCGGTTTATGCCCCGCTTGCCGCGACCGTCAGCTATATCGAGAACAACAGGTCGGACCACGAGGCGGTCGGCGCCGGCTACATTTCTATCACGCCGCTCGATCCGTATCTTACGAACAAGGAAGACCTCAAAAAACTTCAGTGAGCTGATGCACGTCTACTTCATCGGACATTCTTGCTTCTACATCGCGTCCAGGAACGGAACCCGCATCATCACGGACCCGTATCACCCGACCGCGCTCGGTATCGACCGGCCGCAGCTCGAAATCGACGTGGTTCTCGCCTCTCACGATCATTTCGACCATTTCAACCTCTCGAACATCTCCGGCTCGCCCGATGTGGTTCTTTCGCCGTCCGCGCCAGAGAAGGCGAAAGACGTCAAGGTCCGCGGCGTCTCCTGCTACCACGATCTTCGCGAAGGTCTATACCGCGGCGAGAACACGATGATGATCTTCGAAGTCGACGGCATCACGATCTGCCACTGCGGCGACCTCGGGCACACGCTTTCCGACGAGAAGATCGCCGAGGTCGGGAAGATCGACGTTCTGATGATTCCGGTGGGCGGGAACTTCTCTCTTAACGCTGCGATGGCGAACAAGGTCGTCGAGCAGCTCGAGCCGCCTTACGTGCTTCCGATGCACTACGACGTGCTCGGCCTCCGGATGCCGCTCGGGACGATAAAGAAGTTCCTCCGCGGCAAACGGCAGATTCGCAAGGCGGATCCCTTCACGCTCGACGAGGCGCCCCGCGGGTTCAAGGAGCGCGAGATCGTCGTGCTTCCGCGAAGACTCTCCGCTGCGGGGATGATCGGGCAACCTGAAGCGTGATCGCGCGACGCCATAGCCCTCCACAGAACTAAACCCCGTAACTGTTCACGGGGTGTTTTGCAGATAAACGGCGTTTCGGTTCGTAGTAGCCTGTAAGGGCATGTATTTTCAGTTCGCGGCATTCGAGAAACGCCTCACGGCGTCACTACAAACACATTTTACCCCGTGAACAGTTACTAAACCCCTTCTTGCGCCATACCCCACAGGCCGGTACTATTACATATTATGGTCAACGTGCTACTAATTCCCAGCGAACCAGGCGCACCCGCTTTCTCTCGAGGCTTGAGCGCGCCAGCGCGCTTTTCAGTAACGTGGAAAAATGAACAGAAAGCGTCGAATACAGTCAGTCGATACCTGCCAAAGAAGATCGTTGACCTTTGGAGACGAGCGGAAAAAAGATTTCGCCAAGAGCGCTATGACGATGCGATCAAGTGTCTAATAACTCTTCTCAAAAATCAGGACACCCCCGACTGGCTCCGAAAAAACGCCAATGAAAACCTGGCAGCCGCCTACTACAATCGGGGAAACGCGCGAGGGAAACAGGGCGATCTTGTAAGGGCCATAGAGGACTGTACAAAAGCCATCGAAATCGATCCGGAAAACGCAGGCGCCTACAACAACCGGGGAGTCGCGCGAGGGGACCAGGGTGATCTGAAAGGTGCAATCGAAGATTATACCCGCGCCATCGAAATCGATCCGGAAAACGCAGTCGCCTACAACAACCGGGGAGTCGCGCGATCGGAACAGGGCGATCTTAAAGATGCCATCGAAGACTATACCAGCGCCATCAAAATCGACCCGAAAAAGGCAGCCGCCTACTACAACCGGGGAAACGCGCGAGTGGAACAGGGCGATCTCGTAAGGGCCATTGAAGATTATACCCGTGCCATCGAATTCGACCCGAAATTCGCATCCGCCTACTTCAATCGTGGAAACACGCAGTTGGAACAGGGTGATCTTGTAAGTGCCATCAATGACTACACGCACGCCACCAAAATCGACCCAGAATTCGCAGCCGCCTACTTCAATCGGGGAATCGCGCGAGCCTTGAATGGCGACCTTCCCGGTGCTCGGGACGACTGCCAGACCGTACTCGAAAACGCGGAAGCCGCCTGGATATGGCCGAGGGCTCGCTACCTGCTTTCCGTCTCTCCAGAAATCTGCGAAGCATCGAAAGAGAGTCCGGAGAAAGCCCGCGCCCTGGCGGATAAACTTGGGAACGAGTTCGCGCGAATATCGCACGAAGATTTGAAGTCTGCTTCTCCGCTCGAAGAGTCCGGTGAAGAATTCGTCGAGTACCTTCATAAAGCAGGACTGTACGGAGTTTGGAAAGATCGAGACGACATTGGCGATAGCAGCGAGTTCGCACGAAAGCTGAGGAAAGACGCCGAAAAGCGAGGACTTCGTGACGACGATGCTGATAGACACTGATGTCATGGTAGACATTATGCGCGGTTACGAACCCGCTATTAGCTGGATACGGGGCTTCGAACTCAAACCAGGACTGCCAGGTTTTGTGGCCCTCGAATTGATGAACGGTTGTAGAAATAAAAAGGAGATGAGCGATCTCCAGAAAATCTTGAGCCGCTTCAGAATTCACTGGCCTGGCGAAGTCGACTATTCAAATTGCATCGAACATTTTCCTGAAATTCGTCTCAGAGACGGCATCGGCCCGCTCGATATCCTCATCGGCGAAACCGCCGTAGGGATGGACGCGACTCTATGTACCTTCAACGAGAAGCACTTCGCGTCCATTCCGGGATTGCAATTGTTGCAGCCCTACGCCAAGTCCTGAAAAATCTTTTAGTCGCGGAAACGTCCCCCCTTGTATTTGTTTTTCGCAAGCGTATGAGTCTGGACGAAGCGCCAAGGGGATTCAATGGGCGCGAGATCGTCGTGCTCCCGCGAAGACTCTCCGCCCTGGGGATGATCGGGCAGAACGATGCGACGAATTAGACAACAAAGCCGGTTTCAATCAGATAACAGGTTCGATAAGTTCGAGATAACTGAGCAGGAAAATCGCGCTGAGTACGATCACCGCTCCGGTAGTAGAGGCAATTACCACGACCAAGGCCGCCCTTGTTCTTCCCAGAAGCGCGAGGAATGCCGCTGAAAGATAGCCAACCAGCAAAAGAATTATTACACCGAGTATGACGAGACCGACGACATCCGTTTCCGGCTTCGGCGGTGAAGGCTTTTTCTTATACTCCACCTTCGCTGTAACTGTATCGTCGCCATCGGAAACAAGGTCCCATTCAGCGCCAAATTCGAATTGCTGACCGGGCTGAATTTCGGCGCCGGAGAAACGCACCGACCCCCAGGAGACTTCCGCAGTCGGAAATTGTCCGCCGTACACTGATGACGGATCGAGAATCGCGCCTTCCGGCAAGAAAAGCGTTACTGCTTCGATTACTTGATCGGTTTGATTGAAGAATAGTAATTCGCCGCTATTGCCTCCTATAGGCACTGGGATGCTGAATTCGGTTTGGTTTATATTGTTAACCGTCTTGTCTTCGAGAAGCAACCTGCGCTGAAAGGTGGGTCCAAGAACCAACTTGTAGCCGAGAACGACTGGAACCATCTCCGTCAGTTCACCATCGAGGGAGATGGTGACGCCCGGATTCCAAATGAATGTTGAATCGATTACGACTCGGTACAAGTTTTTATTGGGCGCCGCAGGTTCAACTGAAAATGATACTGGCGCGGGCGGTACTGCGGTGTCATTTACCGCAAAATTTGGTTTCAGTCCAATTTGTGGAGATCCAGGTGAAACGACACTGATAACGAAGTCGTTTATCACTTTACCCGTATTATTTGTAAGTGTTGTGTTCCAAGTTTCCGTGCCCGGAGGTAACGGAATTTCGTTTTGCCCTCGATCCAGGGCGGCACTATTCCGTGCGCCAACTATCGAAATGATGAGAGTGAAAACGATAGCTGTGAGGTTTGAAAAATTTCTTCGCATTGGAATCTCCGGAATAACGTGAATAGATTGAAGATGTTATCGAGTGGTCATAGGGAGTCTAACACACACACAAGTAAATTTTGCATAAATTTGGTATTGGTTCGGTGAACCTTTTGGTTGCCAACAAGTTTCACCTAACGTTTACTCAAAGTAAAACGCTTCGACCAGATACCTCGGCTGAACGTGTCCTGGCGCTGAGCGAGGCGTTGAAAAATCTTTTAGTCGCAGAAACGTCCCCCCTTGTATTTTGATTTCGCAGGAGTATGATTCCGATAAATCGCCGCGGAAGCGACGGCTATTTTCGCCGCAAAGTAAGGCGAGGCCGCATTCCTGGGGCGCGGGTTTTGGGAATCTAATGGAAAGAGTCAGGACGTCGTTCTGGACCGGGAACGTCAAATTTGCCTACGGGCGGCATCGGTCAGCTCTCGAACGATTCGGCAGAGCGGTAGAAATTTCAGCGCAAAGCGGTGGTAACGCCTGCCCCGATACGGAGGCGCAATGCAGATTTCGGTGAAAGAGACCGCGAACCTGTTGAACGTCTCGGAAGCGACGATATACCGCTGGATCAGACTCGGAACGATCCCGGCTTATCGTATAAACGGACAGTACAGGTTAAACAGGGCGAAACTCCTCGAGTGGGCGCTATCGAAGCGAATGCGGGTCTATCCGGACGTTTTTCACGAATCGGAGCAGAGCAAGGCTCCGCTTCCGACGCTTTCGCTCGCGCTTACCGCTGGCGGCATAATGTATAACGTAAAGGGTAGCGACAAGCCGAGCGTGCTTCGCTCGGTGGTGGATATGCTCAAACTTCCGGAGGACGTGGATCGCGAATTTCTGTACGAGGTTCTGATCGCAAGAGAAGCGCTCGGATCGACCGGAATCGGAGAGGGTATTGCGATCCCGCATGTCAGAAACCCGGTGGTGCTTCCTGTACTTTGCCCATCGGTCACGCTTTGCTTTCTAGATAATCCGATCGATTTCAAAGCGATCGACGGAAAACCTGTAGACACGTTGTTCACGCTGATCAGTCCGACGGTCCGGGCGCACCTGCACCTTTTGTCGCGGCTCGGATTCGTCCTTCAGAACCAGGAACTCCGGGCGGCTCTCGCGAGTCGACTAGGCGGCAAGGCAATTATGGAACAGCTTTCGAGCGCGGAAGACGTTCTGCCCGCGAACGGAAACAACCACGCCTCGGAGCCGCGGACGTCGGCGCGAAAGGTCGATTGACGATGCGCCTAGGGCGCCCGGATGGTCTCGCCAATGTCCATTAAGTTAGTTCAATTCGCAATCCTCTGTGCCGCATTAAGCGGGGTCGTGGGTCTTTTCGTGCGAAGGTCGTCGTTAGTCGGTCAGCGCATCGCGACTTTGATGATGGTTTTCGGTCAGGTGTGCGGTATCGCGGGCGCGGTTTCTTTTTTCCATTCCGGCGAAGTCCAGTCGATCAGGCTTTCATGGCCTGCGGCGGGGGACTCGCTGGTCGGCCTCGACGCGCTCAGCGCATTTTTCCTGATTCCAGTCTTTCTTATAGGCGGGCTTGGCTCGATATACGACCTCGGTTACTTTCCACAGTCGCTTCATCCACGAAACGGTCGCAAGCTTCGCCTGTTCTATGGGGGGCTTGTCGCGGGAATGGCTCTTCTTGTCGTCAGCAGGCATGCTCTGGCGTTCCTTTTCGGATGGGAAGCGATGGCGCTGTCCGCGTTCTTTCTTGTCAGCACCGAGGATCATCGACGCGAGTGCCGCAGATCGGCGCTTATTTATCTTGTGGCGACACACGTAGGGACGCTTTCGCTGTTCGCTCTGTTCTCGCTGTGGAAATGGTCGACAGGCTCGTTCATCCTCGATCCGGCGGCAGGCGCGGGGATGAGTTTCGGCGTCGTAACGGCTCTCTTTCTGCTTGCGCTGATCGGATTCGGATTGAAGGCGGGGATTATGCCGCTGCATTTCTGGCTGCCTGGCGCGCACGCGAACGCGCCGAGCCACGTTTCAGCGATATTGTCTGGCGTGATGCTGAAGATGGGCATCTACGGACTCGTTCGCGTCTTGTCCCTGCTTCCGGACCCTCCCGGAGCATTCGGCGGGCTGCTTATAACGCTTGGCGCGATCAGCGGACTTCTCGGCGTCGTTTTTGCCATCGGTCAGCACGATCTTAAAAGACTGCTCGCGTATCACAGCGTAGAGAACATCGGCATCATCCTTATGGGGCTTGGTCTCGCGATGCTCGGGCGCTCGGAGGACAGACCCGAGTGGGTGGCGCTCGGCATGGCGGGGTGTCTTCTGCACGTCTGGAACCACGCGCTCTTCAAATCCCTGCTTTTCTACTCCGCCGGGTCGGTGGTCCACGGCGCGCACACGAGGCAGATCGATCGCCTTGGAGGACTCTACCGAAGGATGCCGCTTACAGGTACGATGTTCCTCGTCGGCGCAGTTGCAATCTGCGGATTGCCTCCGCTCAACGGTTTCGTAAGCGAATTTTTCGTCTACGTCGGTCTGCTCGAATCCGGAATCTCCGAAGATGGAGGCGGCTTGGGCGCTGTGATCGCGGTGCCGGTTCTCGCGATGACGGGAGCGCTCGCGCTTGCGTGCTTCGTCAAGGTGTTCGGCTCGGTATTCCTTGGGAATCCGCGGAGTGAGTCAGCCGCGAACTGTCACGAATCGCCTTTCACGATGCGAATTCCGATGATCGTTTTGGCCATTTGCTGCTTCGCCATCGGGCTTGCGCCGGCGCTACTTGGTCCGGTTCTCGACGGAGCGATAAGAACCTGGAACGGTGGCGCCACGGCGAATGTTCCGGGCGTAGGCGACGTGGCTCCACTCCGAGAGATAGGCGTGACTTCGATATCCCTCGTGGGCGCGGTTCTTCTGTTTTACCTTTTCATGGCGATCCGCGGGCGAAGGTCCGAAAAAGCCGGAACCTGGGACTGCGGCTACGCGATCCCGACAAGTCGCATGCAGTACACGGCGTCATCCTTCGCGAAGACGATCGCGCTGATGTTCGGCTGGGCGCTCGGAACCCGCACGCACGGACCTCGCGTCGAGGGTTCGTTCCCGGAACCTTCGAGCATGGAAAGCCATGTGGACGACGCGGTGCTGGACCGGCTTATCGTTCCTTTGAGCCTTGGCGTCACGCGCTGGTTTCGCTGGTTCAGACGGTTCCAGCAGGGGCTGACGCAGCACTACGTGCTTTACATTCTGATAACGGTGGTCGCGATGCTCTGCACGCTGATGCCCTTCGATGAATTTATAACGAGGCTCTTCGAAAGATGATCTAAGGAGGTGTAAAACAATAATTTACCGATCTCGCATCACATATTCACGCCATCTTCACATCGCTCTCGGTCGCCCCATAACGTCGAGGTAATGGCTCATCGGAACTACGGCTACGACTCCGGTTTGGCTTCCTCGCGCAATGCGAACCTGATGCAACTCTGAGCGCGATTTTCGGCAACTTATTATTTTACGCCTCCTAAGACTCCGGAAGGAATTAGATATGCTCAGTCTATGGATGGTTCTTGCAGCGGTGGCGATTCTCGCTCTTAGCGGCGCGCCGGCGTATCTGCTTGCTTCGCACTCTAAAGCCGGACAGCGAATATCGACCATTCTAATGCTGATCGGGAGCGTCGTCGGCCTTCTTGGCATCGCACGAAAGATTAGCGGAGTGGAAACGCCTTCGCTGCAATTCGAGTGGCAAATTCCGTGGGGACAGTTCGACGTCTCGATCGATTCGATCAGCGTCATTTTCCTCGCGATCGTGTTCGTGGCGCCTGTGCTCGGGTCGATTTACGGACTTTCTTACTGGAAATCCTCGGAGCACCCCGAAAACAGCAGACGGCTCGGTCTGTTCTTCGGATTGCTCGCGGGTTCGATGGCTATGGTGACGATCGCGCGGGACGGCGTGCTCTTTCTTATCGCGTGGGAGGCGATGGCGATCTCCGCGTACTTCGCGTCGACCGTAGAGGAAGACAGCGCGGAAGTAAGACGCGCGGGTTACGTGTATCTGGTCGCGACCCACGTTGGAACTCTTTGCCTTTTCGCCATGTTTGCGCTCTGGCGTCATTCCACAGGCTCCTTCGAATTGAGCGCTTCAGCTAGTTCATTTTCGATCACAGGGGAAATGGCAGGCGCGATCTTCATTCTGACCATCATCGGTTTCGGGTTCAAGGCGGGGCTGATGCCGCTTCACGTTTGGCTCCCTGGCGCGCACGCGAACGCTCCGAGCCACGTTTCCGCGGTGATGTCGGGCGTGATGCTCAAGATGGGCATTTACGGAATCGTCAGGATGACCTCGCTTCTCGTTAGGCCGGAAATCTGGTGGGGCAGCTCGCTGCTCATCGTGGGGGCGATTACGGGGGTGGCGGGAATCGCGTTCGCCATAGGTCAGCATGATCTGAAACGTCTCCTCGCGTACAGCAGCATCGAAAACATAGGCATCATAGCGATTGGGCTGGGACTCGCACTACTTGGAAAATCGCAGAACAGGCCGGACTGGGTGGTGCTCGGATTCGGGGCGGCTCTGCTGCACGTATGGAATCACAGTCTTTTCAAATCGCTGCTGTTTCTGAGCGCCGGTTCGATCATCCACGCAGGCCATACGAGGGAAATCGACAAACTCGGAGGGCTGGCAAAAAAAATGCCGCGGCTCGCGATCCTTTTCGCCATCGGATCGATCGCGATCTGCGCACTGCCTCCTTTCAATGGCTTCGCAAGCGAATGGCTGCTTTACATCGGACTGTTCCGCACGCTCAGTCCGGACTCAGGCGTGGAAGGCCTTCCCGTCATCGCTTCCGTCAGCGTAGCGCTCGCGATGATAGGCGCCCTTGCGGTCGCCTGTTTCGTAAAGCTCTTCGGCACAGTGTTTCTGGGGACTCCTCGAAGCGAAGCCACCTTGCATGCGCACGAGCCTCCTAAGAGTATGCTCCTTCCGATAGCTCTTCTCGGCGCGGGATGCGCGTTCATCGGCATCTTTCCTTCCATCGTCTCGCCGGCGCTCGAAAGCGCGGCTGGCGAATGGGCGCCATCGTCCGCGTCGAAAGTGTCGATCTCTGAAGTTGCGCCCCTTCGGTGGATATCGATTATGGGCGGCTCGCTTATCTGCCTTGCGGGTGCGATCGCGCTGATCCTGAAAGCTCTGCCGCGCGCCAGCGTCGCCATCGAGGCAGGGACGTGGGACTGCGGATACGCGAGACCCGCGCCGCGAATGCAATATACGGGGTCGTCGTTTGGGGGTAGCATCGTGGACCTTTTCGCGTTCATACTAAGGCCAGAGGCGAAGAAACCATCGATCGAAGGCGCGTTCGCGAAGCCGTCGAGCCATAAAAGCTCTGTCCCGGACACGGTGCTTGACAAGCTGGTCCTGCCGATTTTCCGGATGGCGGGGCGATACCTCCCGGCGCTCCGGGTAATGCAGCAAGGTAAGACTCAGATTTACGTTCTTTACATACTGATAATCCTGATCGTCCTTCTTCTGCTGGAAACGATGGGGGCGTAGCGATGACTGAAAAAATAATCCATGTGGCGCTTCTGCTGATTCTGCCTCCGCTTCTTTTCGGAGTTATCGGAAAAACCAAGGCCTGGTTTGCCGGCAGGGTGGGACCTCCGCTTTTGCAACCCTACTACGATCTGATCAAGCTGGCGAGGAAGAGCATGGTGTTCAGCCGGACGACGACGTGGGTCTTTCGCGCGGGTCCGGTCGTGACGCTGTCGGCTGCGCTGATCGCGGGCCTTATGGTTCCGCTTGGAGCGCTGGACTCGCCGATAGCGTTCACCGGGGATTTGATCCTTTTCGCCTACCTCTTCGGACTGGCGCGGTTCTTCACGACTTCCGCGGCGCTCGACACCGGCTCGCCATTCGAGGGCATGGGGAGCGCTCGCGAGGTGACATTCGCGTGTCTGACGGAACCGGCGCTCTTCCTTGCGCTTCTCGTGCTCGCGAAGGCTTCGGGTTCGCTTATGCTCACCGATCTGCTGCATGGACCCGCGGAGGGATTCTCGTCCGGGATGGTCGCGCCGCTGGTGCTTGTGGGAATCGGGCTGTTCATCGTGCTGCTTGCCGAGACCTGCCGCATTCCGGTGGACGATCCGAACACGCACCTCGAACTGACGATGATCCACGAGGTGATGGTACTCGACCACAGCGGCCCTCTGTTCGGCGTGATACTTTACGCTTCATCGATCAAGATGTTCGTTCTCGGGTCGGTGCTTCTCCACGTCGCGTTTCCTTTCAAGACGGGAGAAGTCTGGATCGACGTTTCGCTGTTCGTTCTCGAAATACTTTTTCTTTCTATCCTGATCGGTACGATCGAGTCGGTCATGGCGCGTCTTCAGATGCGCCACGTCCCGTATTTACTGATCGCCGCGACTCTGTTTTGCAGTTTCGGCTTCCTGCTGCTGGTGAGGTGATCGAAGTGACAGACGCTCTTAACGCCATACTCGTAATCGTACTGGTCATGAATCTGTTCGTTCTTGGCACGAGCCGGATTCTTGCGGTAATCAACACTGTCGCGACTCAGGGCGCGCTCCTTGGGGTGATACCGCTGCTCGTTCACACCCACCTTACGATTTCCGTCGTGCTTACGTCCGTGGCGGCGATCGTTTTAAAAGGCGTCGTCATCCCGTCGATAATGATCCGGGCGCTGCGCGACGCCGAGATCAAACGCGAGGTCGAACCTCTTATAGGATTGCTGCCTTCGATCATGCTTGGCGCGCTCGCGACCGCTTTCGCGCTGCTGTTCGCGGGCGAGCTTCCGCTTGCGGGCGAGCATCAGAGCGCGCTGCTAGTTCCGACGTCCATCGCCTCCGTGCTGGTCGGGTTTATCATTCTGACGAGCCGGTTCAAGGCGCTGAGCCAGGTCATCGGCTATCTGGTTCTCGAAAACGGCATTTTCATTTTCGGCATGCTTCTGATCGACGCAATGCCGCTGCTGGTGGAGATGGGAGTTCTTCTCGACCTGTTCGTAGGCATATTCGTGATCTGTATCATAGTAAACCACATAAATCGCGCGTTCTCCTCGCTGGACACGCGCCTGCTTGCATCCCTGAAAGAATGATCCATGGCTTTCGTCCTAATCTTCCTGCCACTTGTCATGGCTTTTGTCGCGCTGGCGATTCCGTCTAACCGCTATCGTCCCCTGCTGCTTCCGATTACGGCGATCGCGCACACTTCCATGACCGTGTTCGCGCTTACCCGTCCCGATCTGCTGACCACGAATGAATGGCTGATGCTCGATCCGCCCGGAAGGATAGTGCTGCTGCTCGTCAGCACGCTGTTCCTGCTGTGCTCGTTCTATACGGTCGGTTATCTGAAAATCAAAGTCGATAGATCTAACCGCGCTTTCACTGCCTGCCTTTTGAGCTTCATTGGAGTCGTGAGCCTCGTAACCTGGTCCCATCACCTTGGGCTGATGTGGGTGGCGATAGAGGCGACGACTCTCGTAACCGCGCCGCTCATCTATTTCAACCAGAACCAGAGAAGCATAGAAGCCACATGGAAGTACCTTCTTATCGGATCGGTTGGAATCGCGCTGGCGCTGCTGGGAACTTTCTTTATCGCCTACGCTTCCCTGCACGAAGGGCTTGAATCCACGCTGACGTTCGACGACGTGCTCCGCATCGCTCCGAAACTGTCGAAGCCGTGGCTGCACGCCGGGTTCATCCTGCTTCTTGTGGGGTACGGAACAAAGATGGGTCTGGCTCCGATGCACACCTGGAAACCGGATGCGTACGGCGAAGCTCCCGGCGTCGTCGGCGCGCTCCTTGCGGGAGGCGTGACGAGCTGTGCGTTCCTCGCGCTGCTTCGGTTCTATCACATCTGCCACGTAGCGGGGGACTCCGACTTTACGGCGAAGCTGCTCCTTTTCCTGGGGATATTCTCGATGGCTCTCGCTGGAGTCTTCATGGTCGGACAGCGAGACTTCAAACGAATGCTCGCGTACTCGAGCGTCGAGCACATGGGAATTCTAGTCCTCGGTCTTGGTATTGGCGGTCCCGCGCTGTTCGGAACGATGCTCCACGTAATCACGAACGGTCTGACAAAGGGCGTATTGTTTTTGTCCGCGGGGAACATTCATCGCTCGTTCGGAAGCAAGAGCACCGATCAGGTTCGCGGCGCTTTGCGAAGGCTTCCGCTTTCCGGGACCCTCTTCCTTGCCGGATTTCTCGCAATAACCGGATCGCCGCCTTTCGGACCTTTCATAAGCGAATTCGCGATTCTGAACGGAGCGTTCGCCGCGGATCGATTCGTCGTCGCGGGGCTGTTTCTTTTTCTGCTTCTTGTAGTCTTCATCGGCATGGGCGCTACCGTGCTTCACGTCGTCCAGGGCCGAGCCGGACCGGCGGAGAATCAGGTTCCTTACCGCGACGGGTTCCTCACCGCGGCGCCGGCTCTCGTATGCATGCTTCTCGTCCTGATGCTCGGCCTCTACATTCCGCCGCCGCTGCGAAGGCTTATCGAAGACGCTGTCCTTTATCTGGAGGCAAAGCCATGACAATCGACTCTTCGTCCCTCGCTTCGCTTTCGAACAGCCGGTCTATCGCGCTGGATAAGGTTCCACTGCTCGCTTTGGGCGATTTCCAGAAGACGATTCTAGGTTCCGTCAAAGCCGGAAGGCGGGTTTCCGCGCTGTTTGGCGCGCCGGCGGCCGACGAAGGGAATACGCCTCTCTACGCAGTGCTCGCGGACGACGAAGAGAACAAACTCTACGTGCTTCGGACGATCGTAAGCGGGGAGCGGTTCCCGTCGCTGACGCCAGATTGTCCGCAGGTGCATCTTTTCGAACGGGAGATCGCCGAGCAGTTCGGACTTGTACCCGAAGGTCATCCCTGGCTTAAGCCCGTGCGCTATCGCCATTCCTGGACGAACCTTGACGCGTGGAACCGTCCTCCGGGCGAACCGATCCTGCCAGCGGTGGGCGATTTTTACAAGGTCGATGGCGACGAAGTCCACGAGGTCGCGGTCGGTCCGGTCCACGCGGGAGTCATCGAGCCGGGGCATTTTCGATTCCAGTGCAACGGGGAGAAGGTTTTCCACCTCGAAATAGCTCTCGGCTATCAGCACCGAGGCGTCGAGGAAGCGATGATCGGAGGTCCGACTTCGAGGTCGATCCATTTCGCGGAGACCCTTGCCGGGGATACGACGATCGCTCATTGCACCGCGTACTGTCAGATACTCGAAGCGCTCGCCCATTGCCAGAAGCCCCCGCGCGCGCAGGTGCTGCGCGCCATTTCGCTCGAACTCGAACGACTCGCCAACCACGTTGGCGATCTCGGAGCGCTCGCGAACGACGTCGGCTACCTTCCGACGGCAAGTTACTGCGGGCGCATCCGCGGGGATTTTCTCAACATGACAGCGCTACTCTGCGGTAGTCGTTTCGGGCGCGGAATGGTGCGTCCCGGAGGAGTGGCTTTCGACGCGGACGAAAAGCTTGTAGAGGAGCTTCTTAAGCGTCTGGGCGACGCCGAGCGGGACACCTTCGGCGCGGTGAATCTGCTCTGGGAAACGCCTTCGGTGATGGCGCGCTTCGAAGGAATCGGGATTCTTCCGCACGAGGTCGCAATCGAGCTTGGGATAGTCGGCCCCGCGGCACGCGCTTCCGGAGTCGCGAGGGACGTAAGGCAGGATCAACCCTCCGGACTGTTCCGTTTCGCACACATTCCGATGTCCACCTGCGACGCCGGGGACGTGCTGAGCCGGGCATTCATTCGCAGGCTGGAGATTCAGCATTCGATCGAATTCATAAGGGAGCAGCTTCACCAGATTCCCTCTGGTCCCGTGAAGGCTCCGGTGACGCCTCTCGCGCCGAAGAGTCTCGCGGTCGCGCTTAGCGAAGGATGGCGCGGCGAGGTCTGTCACGTCGCGCTTACGGACGAGCGCGGCCGTTTTTCGAGGTACAAGGTCGTCGATCCGTCATTCCATAACTGGACCGCTCTTGCCTACGTACTTAGGGGTCAGGAGATTTCGGACTTCCCTCTGTGCAACAAGAGTTTCAACCTTTCATACTGCGGACATGATCTTTAGGGTCTATTGTATGCAGCATTTTATTCGTGCCGTCTACGAATTTTTCGTAATATTTCTCCAGGAGAAGGAAATTGCTCGAACGAGGACGTGCCGGTCACTTCCTGAGTGCCCGGCACGTGAAGATTACTCGCGGGTGCCGGTAGCCCACCGTCTCGGCTGCTGGAATTTAATTGTGCGTGGACGAGACGTCCACATTCCCAGCCCAAGCAGATGAGGTAAACAATGCTCAAAGTAATTCTCGCCAGGCTGAAACAGAAGCATCGAACGATGAAGTATCCGGCTGCTCCCGCGCCTGCGTTGCCTGACAGATTCCGCGGAAGACCTAAGATCGATTCCGCGAAATGCGTGGAAGGCTGCCATGCATGCGCGGAGGCCTGCCCGACTGGAGCGATTGCGGTTACGAATATCACGCGCATCGATCTTGGAAAGTGCCTTTTCTGCACTGACTGCGTAAACGCCTGTCCGGAAAACGCTATCTCTTATTCGAACGACTACAGACTAGCGGTTCGAAAGAGGGATGACCTTCTCGTAGATCAGGATAAAGAGACCCTGAATCTCGCGGCCAAACTCGATTCGAAACTACGTTCGCTTTTCGGACGCTCCCTGAAGCTGCGTCAGGTCAGCGCCGGAGGCTGCAACGCCTGCGAGGCGGACGTGAACGTTCTGAGCACGGTGGGGTGGGACTTATCGAGATTCGGAATTCAGATCGTGGCGTCTCCCCGTCACGCGGACGGCCTTCTGATTACCGGACCCGTGACGAAAAACATGGAACTCGCACTGAAGAAGACCTACGACGCGGTGCCTGAACCGAAGATCGTCATCGCGGTCGGAGCCTGCGCTATAGCGGGCGGTCCGTACATCGGGCACGATCAGGTCCTGGGCGGCGCCGACGCAGTCCTTCCGGTGGATCTTTACATTCCGGGCTGTCCGCCGAACCCGCTTACTATTCTCGACGGCCTGCTGCGTCTGCTTGGGAGGATACAGGATAGAATCGGATAGACACAAGGTCACGGTTCGCGTCGTCCTCTTCCGGTAGGAGAGGGAAATCCCCGTGAACGCTTAGGACGCGCAGGGACTCCTTAGTCGCTTATCAATGAAAACATCGGCAAAACGAGACGATTTTCTTTACTTCCTCGGCGCAGAGACGCAGAGGACGCGGAGTCTCGCGGAGAATAGAAATTCTCATTCGCAGGCCGCGCAAAGCGCTAGCGATCGCTCTGTGTACAGTTTAATGAATTCTTTGCGACTTTGCGCGAGCCATATTTCCATTCCGCGTTACAAGGACCAGATCTGTTGTGAACGGGTTCGACGAAGAATCTTCAATTTAGGACGCGCAAAGTCGCGAAGTCGCAAAGAATTCGGAAGGAGAATTGAAGAGATTCGAAAAATTCTCTGCGAAGCTCTGCGCACTCCGCGACTCCGCGCTGAAGAATTTTGGTTCCGGCTCGTCCGGGTTAGACAAAAGAGAAAACGAACATCACCGCGATGCCGACGACAAAAACGAACGCGAACGCGCCGATCGCCGCGAGAACGGTCAGCACGCAGCTCCAGAAGTCTTCGTAGCCCCGTTCGTACTCAGCTTCAGTGTATGGCGGAATATCGCTGAGCACGCTGAAAGAGATCGCATGCGCGACAATGATGCCGAGGATCACTATGAATAAGATCGGAGTGTATAAAGTCCCTAAAACGGTTCCCACTCCGAGTAGAAGGCTGTAGCACCAGGTTGTGAACGTCAGGCGGAGTCCATGGCAAAGCGAGCGCGGGTAGCGTCTGCGCGGAGTTTCGGACCTGATTCGCATGAAGTTGTTTTCGAACACGCGGTTCTCCAGCTCGGGGCAGGTTCAGCAGTTAGCGCCATCGATTATAGCCCGACATGCTGTGACGATGCCCGTCAGGATCGCGAGCACGACGATTAGAATAATCGAGGCACTCACGATTTTCGAACGTTCCTTACGGAGACGGATCGAGTATTCCGAGGCGTCCGTTTCCATAAAATTGTGGTTGTTTTCGTCCATCGAACCCAAATTTTGATGAACGGGCGGCTAACTTCTATTACTCTTACCGAACACACAAAGTTCGAAATGAGGTGAATAATGTCGAAGAAAGTCGTGCCCACGATTTTGATGGCAGTTCTTTTCGCGGCGGTCGCGAATGCCGGAACGGTTCGAGGGACAGTCACCGACGCGGACACAGGCGATTCGATCGAGGGGGTGAAGGTCTGCTTCCTGCGGAAGTCGAGCGTCGATTTTCGCGGCGTGACTCCGGTATCTGATGAGCTGAACTTCAGAACGAATAATCAGGGGGTGTACACTGGAGTCGTACCAGGATTCTTCCCCGGCACCGACGAGATCTACATCTACACATCCGACGGCAGGTTCACGAACGTCATTTACGAAAGTGCGACATTCGCAGCCCTCGATCCGACGCCGGCAGAGCTTCAGCAGGACGGCGCGACGCTCCAGGATGCGAAATCTGGAAACCTGAACGGCATAGACTTCAGGCTGAAGAAACGGGAAAGCGGGCCGCTTCAGGACGGCGGCATTTTTGAAATGATCGAAATGAGCGACGGCGTGCGACTCGCGACGGACGTCTACCTTGCAGAAGGCGGCAGCGAAAAAAAGCCGGCGGTACTTGTAAGGACTCCTTACGGACGAAGAGCCATGGGAATGGATCAGCAGGGACGCAACTACTCGGCGGCGGGCTACAACTGCGTCATCCAGGACACCCGCGGAAGGTTCGATTCCGAAGGCAGCGAGGACGTGTTCCATAACGACGGCTGGAGCGGCGATACCGACGGCCGCGATACCTGCGACTGGATTCGCGCGCAGCCCTGGAGCGACGGACAGATCGTGGGCGTAGGCGGAAGCGCGCTCAGCGTTATGCAGTATATGCTTGCGGGGTCGAATCCGGAGGGACTTCGCGCGCAGGCGCTCCCCGTCGGCGCGTCGGACCTTTATGAAGACATCGTCTACCCTGGCGGAGTCCGGAGAAAGAGCCTCGTCGAAAACTGGCTCGCGGGAGGAAGCTTCAATCCGCGGACGATCGAACTGATGCGCGAACACTGGACCGACGACGATTACTGGCGCAACTCCGACGCGGCGGAGCAGGTTGCGAACGTAAGTTGCGCCGGGGTACACATCGGCGGATGGTTCGATATCTTCAACCACGGAACCGTCCGCGCGTGGAAGACAAGACAGTTCGAAGGTGGCGTTGGCGCGCGCGGCGAGCAGTGGCTTATGATGGGGCCGTGGACCCACGGCGCGGGGCTGCCCAAGGCCGGAGATCTGATGTTCCCGATGAACGCCGCCGGGATTCAGGCGCCCTGGGCGGACAACGTCGGATTCTTCAATCACTACACTCGCGGGTTGCCGAATCCGCTCGCGAACACGCCACACGTCGCGTATTACCAGATGGGCGCAGTCGGCGAACGCGGCGCCCCCGGAAACGAATGGAAGTCGGCGGACGCCTGGCCTCCAGCGGAATCGAAGGACGTCAGCTTTTTTCTTTCTCCTGGCTCGTTATCGACGAGTCGTCCGGATGGGACTGACGTCAGATATACCTACGATCCGCGGGATCCGACCCCATCGCTCGGCGGCGCGAACCTGACGATCGAGGCGGGATCGAAAGACCAGCGTCAGAACGAGCGCCGCGAGGACAACGTGCTATTCGACTACGTGGTTTCGGGCGAGCCGCTCGTAATCGCGGGGAACGTTCGAGCCGAGCTTTTCGTTTCGTCGAGCGCGACCGACACGGATTTCATGGTCCGGATGACGGACGTCTATCCAGACGGTAGTTCGATGCTGATGCTCGATGCGGCCCGCGCGGCGAAGTTCATCGATGGCGATTTCAAGAATCCAAGGCCGCTCGAAGCGGGCGAGGTTCGCAGGATCACGGTCGATCTGACGAACATCGCGCTTACTGTGAATGTGGGCCACAAACTCCGCATTACGATCACGTCGAGCAACTACCCTCGCTTCGAGAAGAACCTTAACAACTGGCCGGCGGGCGGGAATCCCGTCATAGCGCGGAACGTCATCCACACTGGTGGAGACCACGCGAGCAGGTTGATCCTCCCTCTGGTCGGTTTCGGACAAGTTGCCGAGGAAGAAGATTTCTAAGCCACAATTTGGCATCGCTACGGTTGCGTTGAAATTGGTATTGGGGTAACCGTTCACGGGGTAGTTCGCGTTCGTAGTGTCGCCGTAAGGCGTTTCTTTGATCCACCACACCGCGAAAATATGCTCTCACGAGCACACTACGAACAGAATCCCGCTATAGACTGCGATCTACCCCGTGA
>JANLHZ010000321.1 GCA_024653775.1 Planctomycetota bacterium
CTGCGAGTCTCCGCGTCCTCTGCGGCTCCGCGCTGCAGAATTTAGGAAGCCGACGTTTTTCACTTTTTTGTCTGACGCTCACGCTGATTTGTAGTGAACGGTGTCGATTTTTTTGCCCAGTTGGTGCGAAATCGAATCCGGAGAATTATGCTTGATCCATGGCAACACTTCGTGGATCGATATTGATAGATTCACTCCAGCCGCAGCTTACGAGTTTCATGGCGAGCACGGCCGGAGGGTATCTCCCGATTACGTACGACGCGTCTTACTGGATCGAGATCGCGCCGGGGATCGAGATAAACCGTCTCACTGATCGCGCGCTGAAGGCTACCAGCGTCACTCCTGCTGTGCAGGTGGTCGAACGCGCGTACGGCGTTCTCGAGGTTCACCACGAAAACCAGGGCGAAGTCTACGCTGCGAGGGAAGCCATTCTTCAGGAGATCGGACTGGACGAGAGCGAACGACTCGCGGCGCGGGTTCTGACCAGCGAGCTGCTGACCGGGATCACAGACTATCAGGCGATGCTAATTAACCGCTCGAAGAAGGGTTCGATGATCGTCGAAGGCCAGACGCTTTACATTCTCGAGTGCCACCCCGCCGTCTATGCGGCGTACGCCTGCAATCAGGCGGAAAAGCGCGCTGAGATCACCGTCCTCGACGTTACTCCTTACGGCGCTTTTGGTAGGCTTCAGCTTGCGGGAAGCGAAGCGAGCATCCTCGAAGCGAAGAACGCGGTCGAAGTCGCGCTGTGGGAACTCACAGGAAGAGAGAATAAAGAGGGCGAAAAACACCTCTAATCAATTACGAATTATGAGTGAAGAGTGAGGATGTGATGGCAGAACTCAAAACGAAGAAGAACGACGCAAGCGTTGAAAAGTACATCGCGTCAATCAAGGACGAGCAGCGCCGGAATGACTGCGAGACGATTCTCGATTTAATGAAGAAGGAGACGAAGGCGGAGCCGAAAATGTGGGGCGAGACCATAGTCGGCCTTGGCGATCACCACTACATTTACGCCTCAGGCAGGGAAAACGACTGGTTTCAGGTTGGCTTTTCGAACCGCAAGGACTCGATCACGCTGTACCTTTGCTTCTCGGTCTTCGACGCCTTCGCGGACCTTCTTGAAAAGCTCGGAAAGTTCAAGACCGGCAAGGGCTGTCTGTACATTAAAAAACTCGAAGACGTGCACCTTCCGACGCTGAAAAAGATGATCAAACGCGCCGTTACGAACGCGAAAAAGATGCACGGCAAGGTCCACGGCTGAGTAGTAGTCGGTTACGTAACTGTTTACGGGGTGAAACGCGTTTGTAGTGACGCCGTAAGGCGTTTCTCGAATACCGCGAACTGAAAATATATGCTCTTACGAGCACACTACGAACGGAAACAGCCATTGCGCCCCAGACACCCCGTGAACAGTTACTCGGTTACAATAGATTCATGATCCAGAACTGACTATCCGCGAGATCCCTTGGCGCTTCCACCGGCGCCGCGACGTAAATGTGCGGCTCGTTCGCGAGGGCGATGATTTTCGGGCTTGCATAGATCTCGCGGTCCTCGTTCTTGAACGCGACGCGCACAATGGGTTTGTCGTACCTCCGCGGATCCGCGGCGATGACGTTCGCAATTTCCTTCGTCGAAAGCTGAACCCACGATCCCACCGGGAACAGCGAGAAATAGCGCAGAAACGCCTTCACCACGTCGCGACAGAACACGCCCTTGTTCGACTGCTTGATGATAAGCTCCATCGCCTTGTATGGAAGCATCGCGGGCCTCCATGCGCGGGTGCAGGTAAGCGCGTCGAAAACGTCCGCAACGGCGATGATCTTCGCAAACGGATGAATCTGGTCGGCCTTGAGGTGGTTCGGATAGCCTGAGCCGTCTTCGCGCTCGTGCTCCTGATAGACAACGTAAGGCGTCGATTTCGGGATGCAATCGAGCTTCTTGATAAGCTCCACGCCGCGCTCGGGGTGAACCGCGATGCTCTCCTTCTCCTTCGAGGAAAGCGAATCCTTCTTTTCGAAAATATCCTCTGGCTCGCCCAGCATGCCGACGTCGTGCAGAAACGCGGCATACGCGAGTTCAAGAACCTGTTCGCGGCCGTAACCCATGCTCGAAGCGATATTGATGCAGATCAGCGTGACGTTCAGCGTGTGATTGACGATCTGATCGTTTTTCGTCTGGAGCTGGTGCATCACGATCAGGAGGTTCTTGTCGCGAATGAGGCACTGGATCACCTCGTTCGCGAGGGAAATGATGTGCCTCGTTTTGATCGCGGTTGAATTTTCGGAAATCAGCGCGTCGAAGAACTCGCGGGTCTGGTTGAAATGCTTTTCATACAAACTGAGGTAGTACTTCTTGAGATCGTCGCTTCGAAATCCGGGCGGCTCGTGGTCGATCGCTTCGTGCAGAGGGTCTCCCTGCGGCTTGATCCTGATCTCGCGGGTGATGCCGCGTTTCATCCGGCTAGCGGAGATCGTGGAAGCGTCCGAGATGATGCATTCCGGGTCGAGCTTGATCTCGGCGTACTTCGAGTCCTGCGCGCTCTGTTTTTTTCGGTCCTTCAGATACGATTCGAGTTCCCCGAGTTCGCTGTACTCCCGGATGACGATAACATCAGTCACGCCTTTCGCTTTGAGTTCCCTTCGAACGTCGCGGTTTACGGTTCCGCCCATGCCGATGAGTTTCTGGCCTTCCTCGGAGAAAATATCCCCGGCAAGCTTGTGGCTTGGAAGGACCTCGTCGAGGGTCAACTTCCTCGTTCCGCAGCCCGCAATCCATTTCGCGAGATGAATTTCGTCGCTCGAATGGTAGAGTTCGTTCACCTTCAGTCTCTTCAAGGAGATCACGTCGGCGATGCGGGGAGTGTCTCCGATAGAGAAAATTTTCGTGCCGGAGACGTGGTAGTACGCAATCTCCGTCGGGACGCCAAGTTGAAGGTTATCGAGTGGAAGAATGTTCACTTAAAAGCGCAGTAGATAATTGTGTTCGAGCCGGTGATTAAGGTAGGTGTTTATAAAAATAAACCGCTATGTTGTCAATCTTTCGAGCCGCGGTTGGTCGATAAATTGATGTTACTAACGGTAATGCCCGGATTCCGTCGCTACACTGTCCCCACGGGTTGCGAAAGAGTAGAATCGAGGGAACTACAGGAATCGGGGAAACAGAAAATGATCACGTTCGACGAGGCGCTCGAAGCAATTCTTAAAACCATTCCCGTGCTACCTGCTGAGAAGGCGCTGCTTCCGGACGCGGTAGGCAGGGTGCTCGCGGAGGACGTCTGCGCGAGGCGAGCACTGCCGCCGTTCGACAATTCCGCGATGGACGGCTACGCGGTTCGATCCGCAGATGTCGCAGGGGCGTCGAAGGATCACCCTGCGAGTCTCGAAGTTGCATTCGAAATTCCCGCGGGAGTCACGCCGACAAAGAAACTCGCATCGGGACAGGCAGCGCGAATTTTCACGGGCGCTCAGATTCCGGAGGGCGCGGACGCGGTCGTGATGCAGGAAAAGACGGATCAGGGAAAGAGCCGCGTACAGGTGTTTCAGTCGGCGGAGAAGGACCAGAACATCAGGTTTCGCGGCGAGGACGTTTCAGAGGGGCAGGTCGTCATAGAGGCGGGAACGGTGATTACGCCTTCAAGGCTTGCGATGGCGGCGTCCGCCTCGCGAACTGTTCTCGCGGTACATCAGAAACCGGTGGTGGCGGTATTCACGAGCGGAGACGAGATCATCGACGTTGGCGAGGAAGTCGCGGACGATAAGCTCATCGATTCGAACAGCCACGGAGTCTCTGCGATGCTGCGCGAACTCGGCGCGATTCCGCGAAGACTCGGCATCGCAAGCGACAATCTCGAAAGCGCGACCGCGATGGTCAAAGCCGGGCTTAACGCGGACATGATCATCTCGACCGCTGGCGTCAGCGTAGGCGAGTACGACTTTGTCCGCGACGCGTTCAAAGCCGCGGGTGCGACGGAGCAGCTATGGCGGATCGCGATGAAACCCGGAAAACCTGTGGCGTTCAGTCTGATCGAATCGAAAACGGGGAGCTTCGGAAGTGTGAAGCCTATGTTCGGACTTCCCGGAAATCCGGTGAGCGCGCTTCTGTCGTTCGAAGTGTTCGTGAAGCCCGCCGTACGCAAGATGCTCGGACACCGAAATTTCATTCCGCGGAGATTCATCGCGACGCTCACGGAAAGGGTGAAGCGGATTCCCGAGCGTCTGCATTTCGTCCGCGTGACGTTCGAGCACGACGGCGCGAATTTTCGCGCTACGCCGACGGGAGGTCAGGGCAGCGCACGACTGCTTTCGCTTTCGCTCGCGACGGCGATAATCATTGTGCCCGCGGGTTCGGGGTCGCTCGAAAAGGGCGCGGAGGTCGAGATGATCCCGCTGTGCGCGGACGCGCTGATGTGGTCGTAGGGACCCGAGTGGCGCGTGCATCTTGCCCGGGTTCCGCGACATCTCGCTGCGCTCACGAAGGCACTCCGGAATTCACTTCTGAATTCCGACTTCTGACCTGCCCCTCGATCCTCGATCCTCGATCCTCGCCCCTTTTTGTGCTATACTACGGTTGGAGATTGGAGGCTTAAATGGTCGCGCCTATTGAAAAACCGAATATGGTCCCGCTGGACTTCCGGCCGTCGTATTACGACCTTCGTGTGGAAGAGACCCCGGCGTCCGTAGGCGCGCGTAGCGTTTCGGACAAGCACGTCCGCGAAAAGCAGCAGCGTCCATTGAAGCGCAGACGCCAGGAACCGGAGATGGAGCAGGAGCCGAGAGAGGTCGAACCCTGGCTCGAGGCCCCGCCGTCGGTTCGCGGGGAATGTACAGACTGCTGAACTCGTCGCTGCAGAGCGTGCTTTGAATCATAGGAGGCAGGGATCAGGGGTTAGAGAACTATTTTGCAAGGCTATCTGAACACCGACCTTGAGCTGTCTGCGACCTTCGACCTCGCGTCTCTCGCGGGAGAATTCGAGAAACTCGGGATTCACGTGCTTCACGCATACGAGTCGCCGGAAGGGATCCATAACGCAATATTCGAAGCCGCAGAAGAATTCGACGATCCTTCGGCGACTATCGACGCAATTCTTCGCGCGATCGAATCTCTTTCAGACGAAGGGAAGGACGCGTGGCGATTTTGCTCGGAGCGTTGTATCGACGTAGGATACGATTGCGCAGAAGTTGAAAGAATGTCCGAAACCGAGTTTCCAGGCGAGATTCTTTCGAGAATTTCTGCGGCAGGCGCATCGCTTCGGGTGACGCTCTACCGCAGCGAGTAAGGACGTGCGTCAAAATAAGTTTACGGATTTCGCGCTCAGATTTACGTCAGGTTCGTTTTGCGCGAGGAAGCCAAACCGGAAGCGTAGCTTTAGTTCCGTTGAGCCATTACTTCGATATCATGGGGCGACCGAGAGCGGAACGAAGATGGCGTGAAGATGTGATGTGAAAACGTCA
>JANLHZ010000269.1 GCA_024653775.1 Planctomycetota bacterium
TTCGATTCCGCGTCCTCGGTCAGGCTCACAAGCTGCGCCCTCGCGTCGCCAGGCGGGGGGATTTCAACGGGATTTCCGTTTTCGATATAGTATAGCGCGAAGCCGAGGTTTTCGATATCGATATCCGTGTCGTCGAAGCTGGCGGTGAAAACGACTTCCTCATTCACGCATATATTCTCGTCGCTTTGCGTTATAGTAATCTCCGGCTCCGGCGTCTTGACGGCAATATGATATTCGATATTTATCCCCGGACGATTCGGTTTGAAAATGAACTCCGCTTCGTAATCAATAGGAAGTACATTCGGATCAAGCGGGTCGATAGATACGAATTCAAGTTCCGCGTGGGTGTCGTCGATAATATTGATATTTGCTACGCCGGGATGCGTTTCTGCAACGAGTTCAAACGTCCAGGGCGCATTACATATAAGGTCGTCCGCGGTGTCAGGCGTTTCGTCGAAGCCGGACCATTTAAGTATACCTTCGAGCGGTATCGTCACCGGCTCCGCAATAGTATAAGGCGAATCCTCTTCGAGTATTTCGAATTCCTGCATATTCTCGTCGATGGAATTGAGTATAACAATATCCGGCGTTACCGCGAGCACCTGGGTTTTAAGGCCGGGGATATTGATATTACCTTGCGTCGCCTCGATGGTGTATTCGGTAATGCCGCCTTCAGCTTGTGGGAAAGTATAAGTAAACGATGGTCCGCCGAATCGAAACTGTTCCACGCCGTCGATATATAATCGCCAAATGATAAGTTCCGGATGCATGCCGTATTCGAGGTGTGCGATAAAGTCGAGTTCGGTTTCCTCGCAAAGCGCCACGGGATCGACTGTACTTGTCAGACCGTCGGGATTTAGTATCGTGGTCTTGGTAAATCCCGCTCCCGGCACGTTCGAAACAATATCGATAGCCTGTACCCTCTCGATCTCGGCATGAAACGTACTGGAAACATTTAAAATACCATTTTCAATTATCGCTTCCGGATCGCCGGGCGTATTCGTCCACTGGAAATCCTGCATGCCGGAGGTTACGCCTGCTGGAATTCGATTGTCGCTCGCGGTATGGATGCCATTGTATGAGCCTTCGTAAGGATCGGAACCGACCCACCGGGGATCATTTGGCGTACCGGGCGCCGCGCCGTATCCAAAGGTATCGAAAACTACCACGCCATTGGGTTCGCCCGACGCATCTATCTGGTATATTACGCCACCGTCGTCAGTTTCGCCTGAGTCATTCAAAGTAAAGCCATCGGTCTGCGCCCAAACGAGATCGTTATCGCCAGGCGGATTGAATCCCGAAGTATCGAGCGGCGGGGACAAAATCGGATCGGTCGTATACGTTATCGGCTCATCTACAAGGAACCGCCAAACAGCACCGAGGGTTGCTTCGTAGGTCGGTTCGTCAGGTAGTGGCGTTTGCGAGATAACAAGGTTCGAACTCTGCGCCCGCGATAATGCGCTGCCTTGATTACTATTATTTTCAAGGCTTTGGCAAGCCAAATAATAGTAATGGGCGGCGAGGTCGAATTCCGCGTTCTGGCACGCGCCGTCCGCAATTGCTATCAATTCCTGACATGGCGGATGAGAATTAATATTGTAATTCGATAGTATTTCGTTTTTGATAGTTTGCAGGAGTCTTTCGGCAATGCCACCTATATAACATCCCGCATCCTTTGCAAAGACAAGCCCGTGGACGCTATCCCGCATCCGCGCGATACAGTTAACGTTATCTCCAATGCTATTATATAATTTTGCGCTCACGATGGGATCGCCGTTATCGTTGCCAATGAGATACGCCGCCGCAACGCGGAGACGGAGTGTTGCCGCCACGGGCGTATTCTCGTGCGCGGCAAGTTCAAGTATATCATTTGCGAGGCTGTCGAACGGTCCGGAACTACTCATTTGAGCGGCTTCTGTCACCACGAAATCCGAGAAATGCGGCGTAGCGAAAACGACCTCGCCTTTCTCACGATCCACGCTGACGGTTTCGATGACGTTGATTCGTCCTTCATTCGGGTGATTCGAAAGCACGACGAGATTCTTTACCTGCTCATCGGTGAGACTTTCGAACGCTCCCATAGAAAGCGTGACTATCGCGGGAAAGCGCATATCAAGCCCGGACGGTTCGATGCGGATAACGTCGGTCAGTCGGGCGAACCCGCGGTGCTTACCTACCGACGACGTGCGCGGAAAGGAAAGCGTAATCCGCGTGTCTTCCTCAAGGGAGCCTTCGGGAATCCTCACCGTCACATTGAGGCGGTTTCTGTCCCTTCCTCCGCCTCTACTTCCGCCGCGATTGCTATCACGTCCCTGATGTCTAAGTTCGGAAGATTGTCCGCGTGAAACGGATGTTTCCGCAACAATTTCCGCTTCGTCACCTGATGAGCCTGACTTTACTCCGTTCGCGAATCTAACTACATCCGATGAATCGCAGGAGATAACAAAAACGAGGCATAGCCCCCAGCAAACGGAAAGCCAGTTACGCATTAAATCCTCCGCTCTGACAGGCCAGATGTTGAATATTATTTCGGATCAGGAAGGTGACTGAGACAATAAACTATCCGGCTTACGGTCGTCAACAAAATTCCGGAAATTTCTCTAAAATTCATCCCTAAACTATCTTGCGTCCGATTCTCTTATTTTCCGGGATTCAAGTCCCGGACGCTTTTTCACCCGGACAACTTGCCGAGTCGTGTGAAAGTCCGCGGCACTTTCTCGAGCATCGCGATCGTGTAAGGCGCGAGAACCCTGGTGAGGGATTTCATCTGGCGCTCTCCGAGTTTCAGCAGTTCGAGACGTTTCAGTTCCGGAGATTCAAGGTTCTTCCATAGCGTGAACGTGGCGTTGTCCATCGTGGCGACGCCCGCGCCTTCCGGACGACAATTACCGCAGAGAACGCCGGAGACGTGCGCGCTCACGAAAAACGACTTCGATTTCACAAGCGGCTCGCCGCAGCTTTCGCAGACGCCGCCGACGGGAGAAAAACCCGACTCGGCGATGATCGCGGTCCAGAACGTGAGAAGCGCCGTGCCGGGCGAGTTCGTGCGCTCGAGGAGCGAAAGGGCCCTAGTGGTCAGATCGAAGATTCTGGCGCTTTCGAGTCCCGGCCTCGTGAATTCCGACGCGAGGTCTAGAATGACGTAGGCGCGCTCAAGCCTTGAAGAATCTTTCCGGATTCCGCGGTAGTCGTCGTCGGCCGCAAATTCGTAAAGACGCGCAAGCCCGCCTGCGGGAGCGGTCTGGATCAGCGCCTCACCAAGGCACATGAGATCGAGGTGGTTCTCGAACATTGGCTTTTTAACTGCTCTGCGCGCGCCTTTCGCTAGCGCGTCGATTTTGCCTTCGTCCGGGCATAGCATGCTGACGATGAGGCTCGTATTCGAGTAAAGATGCCTTCGAATTATGAGCGCACGAGTCTTGATCTGCATGTCCCGGAGTTTGTCCTTGATATTTACCGTGCGTGCAAAGAAACTAATCGTGCACGCGATCATCCCGAAGATTATAAGGCCCAGAGGACAAATAAGCATGGGTTTCGCTTTTTGGAGAAAAAAGAAGCTGCCGGAGCCTGAACAATGGGAATCGCCTGAAAGCGCTCCCGAATCGCCCAGGGTGTACACATCGAGCGACGCTGTGTTCGTGGAGGACGAAGGGGCGTACCCGAAGGGAAGTCCGTTTGTCGAGGACGAGGACGCGACGGTGGAATCCCATGTGGCAGCAGACGAAGGCGCGTTCAAACCCCGCGGCAGCGCTTTCGCAGATGACGACGAAGACGAGGAGCCTTCGAATTTCGGAAGGGTGAACTACCGCAAGAAATTCGAGGAGAGCGATTTTACGCGCAGGGAGCCGCGGGAGGAGCACCACGAACCTCCGCGGGAGCGAATAAACGTCCGCGACAGCGTCATCGTGGACGACGTCTCGATATTCAGCGCGGAATCGAATCGTCTTTCGCGCTATGCGGACGACGACGATGACGATTACGAGGAAGAGACTTCCATCGAGAGCGACGAGGGTTTCGAGGACGATTTCGCGGACGATGACGATCTCGGGGACGTTCTTCGCGACGTGATTCCGGACCTTGGCGAAGCCAATTACGAATTACGAATTACGAATTACGAATTAGATAAGAGCGCGGACACCGACGAAGACAATTACGAATTACGAATTTCGAATTACGAATTAGATAAGAGCGCGGACGACGAAGAAGAAGAAAAACCTGAAATCTCAAATCTGAAATCTGAAATCGAAACCGACGTCTCCGATCCGGGCGACGACGACGATCTCTCGCTCGACTTCGGAGACGACGACGAGGATATTCTGGCGGAAATCGAGGACGATCTCTCGCTCGACTTCGGCGAGGATGACGGCGACGACGAAGACGACGACCTCCCTGGCGATCTTTTCGAAGAGTCCGAGGAAAGCCCCGGAGAGGGCGAGGAGAAGCTGAGCTTCGCGGACAACGAAGTCGATTTGCGGGAGTCGATCGAATTCGAGATCGCGATCCGCGAACGCGGTATTCTGAGGTATCCGGAGGAAATATCGGAAGACGAGGAACCGCGGGACGAACTTCGGATCGAACCTTCGGAGGAAGGTTCCGCTGGACTAGATTTCGAGGAGGACGACACTTTCCCGGATTCGAAGGAAGCTTCGAACGCGGATTTCCCGGAGGAGCAGGAATTCGAAGCCGACGCCGGGGAAAAGGAATCCGGAATCGACTCCGACGGGCCGACCGAAGAATTCGTGATGGAAGAGGAGGGCGTTTTCGACACCGAGATAAGCGTTCCAGAGGACGAAGACGACTTAATAACCCACGAGTCCGGACCCGCGCCGCGGGGGATGCTCGTTTCGCTGGACGAAATCCGCGCGAAAAACGTCGACACCGAATTCGAAGGCTCCGGCGAAACCGAGCACGCGGATTCGACTCCGGAAAGGGACGACATCGAAGACGAGACAAGGCTTTACGAGGAATCGAACGAACCCGCGGACGACATCGAAGACGAGACCAGGCTTTACGAGGAACCAGGCGAACCCGCGGAGGATATCGCGGACGAAGAAGAATTCGAAATCGAAGGCGAGACTGAAACGCAGAATTTCGATCTCGGCGAAGCGACCGACGAAGCCGCGACGGACTCCGCTCCGGAGGACGAGGAGCTTGCCGGCGAAATCGAATTCGATGCGGAACCGGGAGTTCCAGCCGATGGCGGCATTTTCGAGGAATCCGCGGAAGAGACCGTGGAAGACTCTGAATTGGAATTCGACTCCAGCGCGGACGGCGAGGAAGCCAATTACGAATTACGAATTGCGAATTACGAATTAGATAAGAGCGCGGACGACGACGAAGAAGAAGAAGAAAAATCTGAAATCTCGAATCTGAAATCTGAAACCGACTCTTCGCCCAGCCTCGACGAATTCGAAGTCGACTTCGAGGCGTCAACGGAACTTGCTTCGGACGTCGGCGAATCCCCCGCCGCGTTCGATTTCGACAGCGACATCGAATTCGAGGGCGAACCCGCGGACGCCTCCCCATCGCACCACGTTCCGCCGCCGGTGGACGACAGCAAATGGCGCGACGAGGCGGACGAGGAGATCCCGCCGGCCATCGAGGAAACGAAGCCCGCGCCAAAGCCGATGCCGATGCTGAACCTCAGCGTATCCGCGGACGAGGTTCTGCGAAATCTCGCGTCAAAGAAGCTCGCGAAGGTCGAAGGCGCTGATAGCTCTCGAAAGAAGTTGAACGTCGAGATTTCGTTCAAGAAGCCCGAGCCTAAGCCGGAGAAAAAAACGCTCAGCTTCGACGATCTGTTCGCGAAGAAACCGGCGCCCGAAAAGCCGAAGACGGGCGCGCTCGAAGCGGCGGCGCTTCTGGACGCGCTGGCGGTCGATGCGCGCAATTTCGAGCCGAAGACGGCTGAGGAACGAAGCCAATTACGAATTGCGAATTACGAATTGGATAACAGCGCCGGCGAAGAAGAAAAATCTGAAATCTCAAATCTGAAATCTGAAATCGATAACTACGAAGACCTGTTCGAGGACGAGGAAGTTATCGTCACCGAAGAGGAGGAAGTATCCGTCACTGATGACGAAAATCTGTTCGAGGACGAAGAAGTCAACGTCGTCGATGATGATGAAGTCGCTGTCACTGATGACGAAGAATTGTTCGAGAATGAGGATGAAGCTGCGGTGACGGAGGATGAAGACGACTTGGGCGCGATGTTCGACGCCGAGATGGAAAGCTTCGACGTCGAAGGCGGAGTGCTTTCAGTCGAGGAGTTCATGAAGGAGTTCGACGCCGCGGACGATCTCGACCTCGACCTGGGCGAAGACAATTACGAGCCGAAGACGACTGAGGAAGCCAATTACGAATTACGAATTACGAATGACGAATTAGATAAGAGCGCGGACGACGGCGAAGAAGAAGAAGAAAACGACGAAGAAGATGACGAGGACGAGGAACTGCTTGATCCTTCAGGCCCGCCCGCGGTAGTGTTCGACAAACCCCTCGATACTCCGGTGGAAGACCTTGATTTCGAGTCCCGTGAATCCGGACTCTTCCTCGGCGTGGACGATCTCGCGACTCGGATGGAATCAGGCGCGGAGTTCCCGTCGGTTTCGAGGTCGATAGAAGACCAGATCGACGCGGAAGACGAAGGACTTGACGTGGTCGTTGAAGTCGAGTTCGCGAAGTCGCTGAAGTCCGGAATGTCCGCACGGGCGAAGATTTTCAAAGCCGAGGGGCTTGTGACCCACGACGAACTGCTCGCAAACGCAATGCAGCAAGGCGTCACCGCGAATCCGCTGATCGTCGGAATCCTCGGCTCCGTGCGGGAAACCGAGGAGAACCTTGCGCGAAGGCTCGCATTTGAAGGCACGATTCCGGAGGTTCTCGCTAGCGACGTCCATCCGGACAAGAAGGCGCTCCGGAAACTCACGCCGATGCAGGCGCATCGGTATCGCGCGCTTCCCGTGTACCTTCTGGGCGACGTTCTCGTGGTGCTGACGTCAGGTCCGGACGAAGGTCTCGTGCGCGAACTCCGGACGGAAACGAGATGCAGGATCAAGATCGCAGAGACCGACGACGAATCTCTGACAAAGCTGCTGTGCAAACACTACCCTCTCGCGAAGCAGACGGAGGAACTCGCGGGTGGGGGTCGCTCTTCGTTTTCGGATTCGAGCGGCGAAATGCTCGATCCGCTCGAAGACGTGCCTTCGTCGAAGGGAATCGCAGGCGCGAGCGACGGCAGGCTGTTCGACGCGGAAATCGAAAGCATCGATGCGGGCACAACGTCCCTGGAAGCGATCGGTAACGCACTCGCGGGGATCGACGATGACGAAATCGAGGAGACTTCTCACGATCATGAGAAGTCGGAGAGGTTGAAAGAGACGTCGAAGATCGAGCTGAATCCCATGGTCGATGCGCTGGCTGCTCTGGACGACGATGATGACCTCATCGGCAGGGAAAACGTGGTTGGAGAAGCGATCGATAGCGAACTTGACGAGATTGACGTCTCCACATCGTCGCTTTACGCGCTCGAAGGCGCGCTCGCGGGGCTGGACGACGAGGACGACGACAGAATTATCGAGCGGAAAGCTAAATCGAGGGACGCGGACGAACAAGTAAGCGCGCCGAGTTCCCTTGACGCGCTCGGCGATGCGCTCGCCGAGCTTGGAGACGACGACGACCGAGCAGTGAGCGGAAAGCGTGAAGCGGAATCAAAGAGCGCGGATCAGCACACCCCCACTGCTATTTCCCTTGACGCGCTCGGCGACGCGCTCGCCGAGCTTGGAGACGACGACGACTTCATCCCGGACGCACCGGCTCCTGCGCCTAAGAAGAAGGAGCGGGAACAGACGGCAAAAGGTGCGGATGGCAAGGCCGAGTCTCTCGGGGATTTGCTCTCAGACCTCGATATCTGAAGCAAGTGCCGTGGGCGTTTCGATGTAGCAATACTGAAGCCGGGTTGGTAAACCAAGCGCTACTCAGAAGAGGGATAGTTTTTGCGGGTCGTTTGTAGCAATAAATTTAGACTTAGCCTTAGTCGTAATCTTATTGATCACTATATTAATACCTATTGTCTATTTACTATCATGATAGCCTTATCATTATAATGAAAAATAGACAGTGTTCACTCGACATCAGCGACTTTTGAGGGTTCCTGACGCTGATTACCTTTGAATATTGAGGATTTTAGCCAAAAGAAAGACGCCGTGTATCGGTTCGGTGATACACGTCGAATCGGAACGCCCAGGCACTTTCGAGGCGTCTGAGAAGTAATCAGCGCAAAAAGGTGACTTCCGGAGAATAGGTAAGCGCCTGAGAGGTGGTTTACCGAACGCCCAGCAA
>JANLHZ010000278.1 GCA_024653775.1 Planctomycetota bacterium
TCCTTGCAATTCCGGAAAGGGGCGTAGATACCTCCTCCGTTGCAAAGTTCGCGCCTTGGGTATTTTTATTTCCGCCTATCGTGAATAACGCGGGATCAACGTCAAATATTGCAAAAGACTCCACCTGTCCCGAACGGGTACATTGAATAATTTGTGAAGACATAAATGAACCACTACACATTGTATATGTCAAGGATATTTTTCCACAAGATATGGTGCCCCCATAGATTTTTCACAAAAAATTCGTTGTACCCGTCCCGAACAACCTATATAAATAAAAAATGGCAAATCAAATTCACCAAAAACAGGTATGGTCCTTTTTTACAGGGGCGATGGGTTTAGATCTAGGCTTGGAAGAAGCGGGCCTTCAAACATCTTTAGCTGTTGAATGTGATGCAGATTGCAGAGGCACTATAAGAAAAAACCGTCCTAATATTTTACTACCAGATTACCCGAGTACAGCGCCAGGTGATGTTACTTCTATTTCAGGCTCCGATTTACGAAATCTAACCGGCTTTGATGATGAAGTTTTTTTGATGATTGGAGGACCACCTTGCCAAAGCTTTTCGCCAGGAGGTAAACGCGCTGCTTTGAGTGATCCGAGAGGTAATCTTATTTATCACTATCTTCGACTCATCGAAGAAGTATGTCCTCGATTCTTCTTACTCGAAAACGTTGGCAACCTTGTTACAGCAGCAATCAAACATCGACCGATTGATGATAGACCAGGTAAACAATGGAGCCTCAAAAAATATAGCCAGAAATCTCTACAATGTATGGATGGCAATCTGCGTCTGGAAGAGGACGAGCTTTCAGGATCGGCAATTCGAAAGATATTAAATGATATGCGTAGTCTTGGGTATTCGTTGAATTTCGGAGTTTTGAATTCTGCGGATTACGGAGCGCCGCAAAAAAGGCTTCGATTTATTCTATTAGGGTCTTCTCATAGCTATGCTCCAGAACTACCGCCGCGTTCCCACACGGAGTTTCCGGGAAATAACGAAGCGTTCGAACCATACTAGACTTTACGAGATGCGATTTGGGATATTAGGCATCAACCGGGTGATCATTCAGTTTACACTGATGATATGGCTAGTTTCTTTCAGCATATTCCACCCGGCGGAAATTGGAGAAACTTACCCCAAAACCTTCAAGAATTAGCGCTTGGAAAGTCGTACTACGCTGGGGGTGGAAAGACTGGGTTCTTTCGCAGGCTCTCTTGGAACGAACCGGCACCAACAATAACTGGAAGGGCAAATCGCAAAGGTAGCGCAATATGCCACCCTGATTTTGTACGTCCCTTGTCCGTGAGAGAATGCGCTCGAATTCAGGGATTTCCCGACGCCTGGAAATTTGTTGGTTCAATGAGTTCCCAATACCAGCAAGTGGGTAATGCTGTTCCAGTACATCTTGGTGCTGCTATAGGGAAAGCACTAATACATCATCTACAAAAAAGTGAGCATAAACCCAGTATTTCCTGGGATGAGCAACTTTCGACTGCAGTAAAAACACTAAGAGCGAGCGCCAGAAATAAAAAAAGTAAAAATTCTCAAATAAATAAAACTCAGTTAAGCGTATTTGACTCAAAATATGAATGAGGGATTCACACCATGCTAAAATTTGTAGCAAAGAAGAACCCAATTCACAAAGTCAATCCACTGCTGCGAAAAGGATTAAAGAATGCTCAGTCGGAACTCTTTTGTGAGGCATACACTAATGCTTGGGAATTCTTGACACAGGCACTTGAAGATACCAAAGTTTCTGCAAGGCTACCAAATAAACTGAAAGATATGTCATGCAGTGATATAACAAACTTAACTTTTTTACAGTTGATTCAGTTGTGGTCTGACTTACTTAGAAATTCGGGGTTTGATTCTCACACAATTCCGCATCATGCCGCAAACCTCGCCCAGCAGACTCAATTAATCGAAGCTTTTTCTAAACCTACAGAAGCACTGTCTGAGATACGTTCCAAAATATCGCGCGTAGTGGAAAGTTTTCCTCGAAAAGCAAATGACATTGAGTGCGGTAGAAATCCAGGTGATGTGCTTGATCCTTATATTCTTGCTGCGACTCAGTTTTTAATGTGTGGAGGGAATTTCGAGCAGGCAATTGGACATACAGTTGCCCACAAAGCACTTATGATGATTGAAGGACTTCTTGGTCATTTGCATGAGGACGTTTTAGGGATGATGAGGGGAAATGTCCGATCTCCTGAGCCTAGAGGAAAAGACCAAGAGACCCTCGACCCTCGTGAAAACCCATTCCCAGGAGCTGATCTAATACAACCACCGTGGAGTAAAGAAAGAGGACTTAGATTTCACCAGATCAAAAGCAAAACTGGGTCTGCAAAAGGAGGAGACGGAAGGAGGCTCGGCGAACAGTTACAACGTCTACAAGATACATACGGAGGAGACATTTTTTATCACGCACTCATTGGTAACACGTTAAAAGGTCATCGATCGAAAGCCGGTGTGGAAAAAGCAGCAAAAAAAGTAGTTGTTTTGGTTGGAGAAGCTTCCTTTGCTGAGCTTACTGGCTGCAATCATGGACCTCAACTTCTTCTGCGTGTTTACCAAGCCGCTTTTCAAGATGTTGCTATTTCATCTGGCTACAAAGTGGAAACAATGGCAACTGCCATTACGGAAACATTTCTATCTAGAGCCGAGAGCGCTGGGGACGGATTCCTTGATATAATTTTGAAAACTGCAACAGGTGGATCGACGTCTGCCCAGGACAGCAGATTATATAATCGCGCCGATCCTTAGTTTATTAACAAAAGCTACGAGCTATTCATCTCGACATCAAACCGGATCAAAAGCCACACTGTTCATCCATCCATCCGGCAGTTCATCACGAGGTCGCAGGGGATGGTGCAAGTCGAAATGCTTTCGCGGACTTTCAGCGCCTGCGGGGAGTTCCACAGTTCGATGAGGTCGTCTTCGGGGACATGGCCGAGTTTGTCCCAGTAGAAGCAGAAGAAGACGTCGCCTGTAATCGTGACGTGGAAGCCGAAGTTGCCGATGCTGCAATCGAGGTTTTTCAGGAACGTGTCCGGGTCCGCGTAGTACATCTTGAACTCGTTCAGCCTGCCTTCGGTACTGCCGACCTTGCCGTCCTTGCGGAGTTCGAGGATTTCGTCCACGCTATCCACAATATCCGGTTCAGGCCAGAGGTGCGCGAAGCGCTCGTGCTCGAACCATTTCTTCGGGAGGTCCTCGTCCTGCCGGGATTCGCCCTTCGTCTCGTACAGTCCGAATGGCTGTGTGACCGCCTGGAAGTTGATCCAGTCGATGCGCGGGTCCGACTGCACGAGCTTCACAAGCTCCGGAGCCTCGCGATAGTTGTACGCCATAATCGTGCTGAGGATGCCGATATTGACGTCCGGAATGTACTTCTTCAGCAGGCCGATCGCGGTGAAGATCTGCTTGAAGCTGCCAGGCACCTTGCGGATGCTGTCGTGTGTGACTTCCGTCGCTCCGTCGCAGGAGATCATCACGGTGGAAAGCCCCGTCCCGCGGAGTCGGTTCTTTACGTAGTCTTCCGTCAGATTGAACGCGTGAGTCGGAAATGTCGTGCGCAGCCCGCGATCGGTCGCCGCGCGGATGAACTCCGGAAGTTCCGGATTCAGCGTCGGCTCGCTCCCGGTGAAGCTGACCTCGAAATTCGGCTCGACCTTGCCCCGTAGCGAATCGAAAATCGTCTCGACCTGCGCGAGCGACATTCTATCGACGCCTTCGAGGGTGTCGCCGTTTTTCCAGTTGTAGCACATCTTGCAGGCGAAATCGCAGCGGTTCGAAACCTCGAGCCACAGGTAACGCGGCACCTTCAGAGGCTCGAGCTTCGCCTTCTTCGATCCGCACTTCGGACCGCAGCTATGCTCCTCGGCTGCGTTTTCCATCGAAGTCGGGACTTCGATCAGCGAGCCTTGGCCGAACTCCTCGATGCGCCTGCGGACGCTCCGGAGACGGGTTACGAGTCCTCCAAAATTTTGATTCAGGTCGATCACAATATTCTCGCCACGCCGGGGTAGGCACATGGGATATTATTTAAACGGTCGTCTAAACACAAGGATCATTATTCCGCGCGTCGATCTGACTGCGCGTCAGGTTTCAAACGACCCCGCGGCAGATGCGTCCATGTAGTAGGAGGAGATTGAAAGACTTTACATTTTATTCGTGCCGTCTACGAATTTTTCGTAAAATTCTATCTCGCTGCGATGCCTACAACGAAAGCCATTCAAAATATTACGAATAATTCGTAGACGGCACGAACAAGGAGTAAGATATGAGAACCGCATTACTCGCAATCTTGATTCTTGGCGTCGCGACGCCTGCGTTCGCGCAACTTGGGAGACCGCGCGATCGCGAGACCACCGAAGATGAGGTTCAGCGGCTTCGCGAGGAGAACGAGCGCCTTCGCGCCGAAAACGAGCAGCGAAGGATCGAAAATGAAGCGCTCAGAAGATTGCTCGCGCAATCCGAGGGCACACGCGAACCGCCGCAAGTGCCGGTGTACGATTCCGACGCACGCGGCAGGCTCGAGCAGATTCGAAGGCTCGTGGAGGAGGAGCGCCTCCGCCGGGATCGCATGGCGTGGCGTCAGGAGCGAATCGACGCACTACAGACGGAGCTTGACGCGCTAGTACAGGAGCAGTACGAGGACGCGACGCCGCTCGATCGCCTACTCAGCGAGGAGCTTAGGCCCCGCCTCGGCCCGCAGGCCGACAACATCGACCGTATGCGCAGGATGATGGACGGCGCCCGCGCGGCGGACGAACTTATGGGTGGGAACCAGCCGCAAGAGCAGCGTCCGGAGCCAACTACGCCCCTCGGAGAAATCGAGCAACGGGCGCGGGATACCGCGGAAGCGCTCTCGAACCGCGTCCTCGGCGGCGAGCCGCAGCCGCGGAGGTATCGCGAGGATCAGCGCCAGCAGCAACAGAACGAGCTTCCGCCGCTTTCACAGTCGGAAGCGGATCAGATGCGTGAGTTTCTGCGCGATCCGTCGAATCAGGAGCTTGCAGACCAGATTTACGAAACCTTCCGGACGAACCAGGATCAAATGTACGACCGGATGAATTCCGGAGTCGACGACGCACTTGGTGCGATCGACCAGGGACTTTCGGACCTCGAACGCGGAACCCTCGGCGAGCGCTTGCAGGAAGAGTTTCTTCGCAGGATGCCGCAGACTCCTCAGCAGCGCGAGGAGGAGCGACAGCGGCTGGAGGAGGAGCGCCGGAGAGAAGCTGAACGTCAGCGCGAGCGCAATCCGGAAGAAGATTTTTAGAGGCGTAAATTCATTCTTTTATTCGTGCCGTCTACGAATTTTTCGTAATATTTAAATATGCAGCGAATTCGACAAGGCAGTGATTGTAAAATCGTACGGTAAATTCGTAGACGGCACGAATAAAAAGTAACATGACCCATTTGAAGTCCGGATTAGGACTTCCGAGCGGCAAGAAATTACAAATTAGAAATTAGAAATTGCTACCGTCATCGTTAAGATTGGATGAATGATCGACTATTCAAACGCGAAGTTCCGGAGTCGTCCTGATGAAAAAACTGAACACTGTATATCTTGCCTTCGCTCTTTTCACCGGGATGTCTTCTATCCTATTTGCGGAAGAAACGACCACTCCCTCTGCCGAGGATCCAAACTACTTTCCGGACCTTACCGAGGAGGAGCGAGCGGTATCGAGAAGGATGGGGATCACGCCGGAGACGCTGGAGGTCAGCGCGGAAGATTTTCTTTGGACCGCCGGGGAATTCGACATGAGCGTCACTACGGAAAGCGAATCGTCGGATCGTCAGCCTTATTCCGTTCATCGTCTCGAGTTCACGAGCAGCGTTTCGTGCGAATATCCGGAGAACAACACCGCCTACGGAGTCTGGTACGAGCCGGTGGGCGGAAGCGACGCGCTGATGATCTTCCTCCCCTACTGGGGCGGCGACAACCTGATGCTCGAGAGCGTCATCGCGGGAAGGACCGCGCGAATGGGAATCAACGCGGTGGTGATGCCGCTCGCGTATCAGTTCGATCGCGCGCCGATTATCGAAGGCGAGCGGGTTCGCAGCGGCTCGATGACGGTTTCGTCGGACATCGTGCGCACGAGGTCGTCATGGGAGCAGAGCTGCAAAGACGTTCAGCAGATGGCGTGGTGGTTCGAGCGGACGCAGGGAGTCACGCACCCCGGACTCTTCGGAATCAGCCTCGGCGCCCACGTCGGCGCGTTCACATTCGGATTAAGCGATCGGTTCGAGGTCGGCGTGTTCTGCCTCGCGGGCGGAAAGCTTCACGAAATGATGTGGAACGACAGCGTCGAGACGCGCGACATTAAAGAGGACTGGATGCGCCAGGGCATCACGTACAATATGGTCGAGCGATGGATGAAACCCTTCGATCCGTGTACTTACGCATCCGGCGCGGTCGATCGCAGGATGAACATCCTCCTCGTCGGCGGCAAGACCGACCCGATCGTTCCTCCCGCGAACGTCGAGGCTCTATCCGACGCTTTCGGCGGCGCGCGCATCCACTGGATGGAATCCGACCACGCGGGAAGCATGGGCCTTTTGATGCTCCAGTTCCGTCCGGTGTCGCAGTTCATCGAGGAGGCCTATGCCCGCGTCCGCGCGAACGATCGCGAGGTCGCGACCGACGATTCGGACAATGAGGACTTCTGAATCTGGTATGAGATGTATCCTACTTCTTATTTCTGCGTGACGGGATAGGTTTCTTCACACACGAGATGCTATCGATTACATCGAGCAAGCCTTTTCGGATTGGCTTGTGTGCATCCATCGTATCGCCACCGTTTTGCTCGAACGATCTCCAGCTTCGCCCCCACGCTGGAAGTGGACCAAATGGTTTTAGGTGCTGGATATCTCGTTCATCCATATCGCAAATAAGGAGCGGCACAATACTTGTCTTCCCATTACGTTCTCTCTCGAGTGCCACAGGTAGCTCGACCTTGCGAATGTACTCGGAAGCCAGAAAATGAGAACTGACCAGACATAGAAAAATGTCCATCCGGTCTAGCTCGTCGCGGATTTCGTCATCCCATCGGTGCCCGGCAACAAGCTCGTTATCGTGCCATACGTGGACCATGAAAATAGGCGTACTCGTAAACACCAGGAGCGGCCTTAGCTTCTCGAACCAACGACGATCTAGGTGCGAATAGCTCACGAACAGACGGATTTTACGAACGGGCTTCTTCATTATCCGTCGTCCTCCTGCTGATCGAATGTTCCTTCCGTGGCGTCATAGCCAGGAGTTGGTTCTTGCAAGAGAATCCCCATATCCTCAAGAGCTTTCCGCGGAACCCAGCTCCCGTTATAGTCGTGCTGCTCTACAACGCGAAGCCCGCGATAACCAAGGAATAGCGACTTGAACGTTCCGCGGATCATCATTACCAGATCATCCCTGTCCCCTGACGGACCCACCGCGGTGACGAATACGTATCGCTCGTCCTGCGTGGCCCAGACTCGCGCGCGGGAATCGCCAAAGACGAGTACCGCGCCGCGTCGCCAATGTAAATTGTCCGGGATCAAGGTAAATGTCCTGGCGATGAACCATGGAATCAGCGGCGCTGGCACGACCTGGAATTCATACCTGAGCCGTACAGCGTCCGCATCGGTCGGTTCGTCCGAACCATTTGGAGGATTCAGTTCTAGCAGCGTCGGTACGAGATGAACCTTATTCTCTTCATCAAGTGGATAGCTCAGATGGAACGCGTCCATAAGGCGCAGCAGAAATTGACGCTTGTCCGCGGGATAGTCAACGCGCTTCAGCATGCCCCAGTTCTCAGCCTTTTCGTAAATCAGTTCGAGAGATTCCAGCGTTATCCGTCCGTCCGGAGCAAGTTTCCCGTTAAACGGCTCGGGAAGTTTATTATCCAGTTCGTTGGCGCGAAGGATTGCGTATATCCCATTGGCTAGCCAATCCGGTCGTAGTATGCTCGTCTCGTGCAACCTGGGATCACGCGAATAATTAAGCGCAACCCCCAGGTCGTGGAGATCGGCTGAAAGGGATTCCTGCGCCCTTGAATCTTTCTCACCGTGGAGTGCGCACAGTGCTTGGTACTTTGGATAATCGAGAAAACTCTCCGTCATGCCTTCAAGCTTTGATTTGATGCTCGACCATTGCCGCGGGAACTTTCGCCGAACGCTATCCATGTGTTCTGTATTGAGCGCGTCGGTCAATGCACCGCGAAGCGCTGCGATGCCTGCCTGTTCGTCAGGCTCGCAAGCGCATTCAGTAGATATCCACGCTAGAATTGGTCCATACTTTTCTTCCAGTGTCGCCCGGTCGAACTGCCGATTTCGACCCTCACTCTTGTTTAGCGCTACTACGACCGGCACGTTACCCGCGTAGCTGCGAATTAGTTGCAGCCAGTATTCCGCATCGCGTTCGAGCATGTCGTCCCGTTCGCCTAGAACAAGCAGATACAGACTTCGAGCCGTCAGGAAGAACTCGTGCATAGAATGCAGGACGACCTGCCCGCCGAAGTCCCACACACGAGCCTTTACCGCACCTCCGGGACAGTCAAACTCAAGATTGGTTATGGTGATTCCATGGGTTTCTTTTTCATTCGGGTCGCGTGCAATTCTGTTCAGGCGCTTTACGAGGGTCGTTTTACCGGCTCCGCCACGACCGACAACTATCAATTTGCACTCCTGGAGCGCTTCCCCAGCCTCGGCAATGCGAAAGTAATAGTCCAGGATCTCACGAGGAGGTTTCGACTTCGCGTTGCGTTCCGTCACGTCCGACAACGTTGGTCCAAGAACCTCTGGCGGCAGTCCCAACTCGGGATTGTCATGGAGAAAAAGCCACTCCAGCGCGGTGAGGGAACCGATCTCCGGGGGCAATTCGGTGAGCTGGTTGCCACTGAGGTCAAGCCACTCCAGCGCGGTGAGGGAACCGATCTCCGGGGGCAATTCGGTGAGCTGGTTGCCACGGAGGTGAAGCGTCTGCAGCGCGGTGAGGGAGCCGATCTCCGGGGGCAATTTGGTGAGCTGGTTGCCACCGAGGTCAAGAAACTTCAGCGCGGTGAGGGAGCCGATTTCCGGGGGCAATTCGGTGAGCTGGTTGTCACCAAGGTAAAGCGTTTGCAGCGCGGTGAGGGAACCGATCTCCGGGGGCAATTCGGTGAGCTGGTTGTCACCAAGGTAAAGCGTTTGCAGCGCGGTGAGGGAGCCGATCTCCGGGGGCAATTCGGTGAGCTGGTTGCCACTGAGGTCAAGCACCCGCAGCGCGGTGAGGGAAATGATCTCCGAGGGCAATTCGGTGAGATGGAGATTCGACAAATCGAGTTTGGTCTTGCCTTGCTTTTTGGCGTTCGCAATTCTGTGCCGCGCCTTGTCTGAAGGGTATGAACTCGGAGGTTGCAACATAATCTGGATGGTATCAGGTTATCTCCGAGGTTCAAACCTCGAAAGTGACGATGAGATAGAAAACTTGTGAACGTTCGGTGAACCACGTGTGGTGCAATTACAAAACCAGCATTCTCGCGGTTCTTCAGCGCGGAGGCGCGGAGAACGCAGAGACCCGCAGAGAATTTTTGAATCATTCATTTTCTCCGCGAAGCTCCGCGACATCGAAGTCTCTGCGCTGAGGATATGTGTTAACAGGATTTTTTTAATTCTCGCGGAGGACGTGGTTCACCGAACGTTCGCGAAAATTTGTAACTGTTCACGTGGTAGTTCGCGGTCTATAGCGGGATTCTGTAGTAGTAGCTTGTGAGAGCATATTTTTGCAATGTGGTGAATCGAAGAAACGCCTTACAGGCCACTACGAACGTGAACTACCCCGTGAACAGTTACGAAAACTTCGTCGCTGCGCCCCTGCAGGCGTGGCACGGACGTCTCGTCCGTGATTTCACGCTCAGGATGAGCGTGCCACTCCCAGGTCACTCGAGCGGGACCGCGTCCTGCCGGGCTTCCTCTGAAACGATCATGTTGTTCACCGCGTCCCAGAACGTGAAACGGTAGTAGTTTGGCCAGGGCTGTTTCAGAATCACTTCGATCGGAGTGAACGCGCGATCCGTCTGTTTGAAACCTTTCGAGTACTGCTCCAGAAGGCTGCGGGTGCGCGCGCTCGACGCGTCCAGCGTTTCGTGATAATTGAAGATCGGTTTCGAGCCTTTGTACGTATCCATTGGAATCGCTCCGCGACCATAAGCGCTTTCGAGGAACCAGTTCGTGTTCCTGGGTGAAAGATCCTCGATGTGATAAAGCGACACCCAAATCCCGAGTTCCGGATCGCCCGCGACGGTCGTATAATGGGTTATCGCGCCGATGAAGACCGCATCGACGCCGAGGTTTCGCCCGATCGCCTTCAAATCCGGGGGATTCAGGAGGCTCAGGTTCTTGTTCATGGTGAGGCTTTCCATAACCTCCTCAGGAGGCAGAACCCTAATGAACCCCGGAATATCGAGAATGCCGCGCTGGAACTCCCGGCCCGCTTCGAGGGAGACCCATTCCGAATCGCCTTCCGCGTCGGTGTAAGTCATCGCGGAGAGCACTTCGTCGTGGCTCTGGAACTTTTCGTCGAGCACGAAAAATGGCGCGACCGCCACTTCCTCGATTTTAAGGTCCTCGCGCGTGAATGGATTTCGCGCGCCGCCGCAACCGGAAAAAACCGGCGCGAAAACGAACGCGACGAAGAAAACGAACCGACAAACCGTTCTGGCTCTAATCATGTTGCAATTCTGAAAAATCGAAGGTCAAAAAATCAGTGTACGAGTCCGGCTCCATCGAGCACTCGCGGCTCGAGGTCCTTGTCCGGATGGAATGGGATCACGCTCCAGATGGTCTGGGTTTCGTCGCGGGAAGAGCAGAAGAAAAGCCTGCCATCGTTCATGTCCGGGTGCCAGGTGGGCGCCCAGTCGGATGCGGGATGGTTCGTGACCTGAATCGCCGCGCCGGAGCCGTCGCCCGCGATGACGAAAATATCGTCGGCCTGCTGGACGCGTTCCATCTGCTTCGAGTACGGGCTGCGATGAACCGTCGCGTACGCGAGATACCTTCCGTCGTCGCTCCACGCGGGATTGATGCAGGCGTAGTCCTCGCCGCTGACGATTACCGTCGGATTGCTCACGGCGCCGTTACGCTCGTTCCACTGGACGGTGTAGACGTCGTACCAATTTCCATGACCCGAGCGAGCCTTCTGGAACGCGATCTTCCAGTCGATGCTCCAGTCCGGGAACAGCCCGGAGCCGATTTCTGAAATCTCGTTCGTTTCGAGATTTTTCACGCGGATGATCCAGGCTTCGCCCTCGCCCTTTCTCGTGCAGAATGCAAGCAGTTTGTCGTCCGGACTCCAGCAGGGCGCGATGTTGTCCCATCGCTCGTCCTCCGTCACATGCTGCACGACCCCCGTGTCGCCTTCCATATTTATGATGTAGATGTTCCACCTGCCGTCGCGGTTCGAGGCGAACGCGATCCTGCGGGGACCGTTCGCGGCGTTCGAAAACTTGGGATAATCGTCAGCGTGCTCGTCGCTCGTCCGCCTCTGCACCGCGGCTCCGTCGGTGCGCTTGACGTAAATATCGGGAAGTGGATGATGCCTGTCCGACGCGAAAACGATCCACTTGCCGTCAGAGGAGATGTCCGGATGGAAATCGCTTCCGCCGGTCGTGTGCTGGCTGAGGTTTGTCCAGGGGGGCATAACCGTCGGCGAGCCGGACTGGAGCGCTTCCTCCATAAAATCGAGGTAATTGCTCGGCTCGTCGACGTTCCACCGACCGCAACCGCCTGAAAGCATCCCTGAAAGACCAAGCGCGACCAAGGCGAGTGCTCCCGTGAAATTGAGATTCTTGTTCATCGTCGTTTCCCGTGTTTTGCGTTTGAACCGCTTAATTCCGCAGTTTCAAGTCAGGTAGATTAATACAGGTAGGATAGGGTTTGAATAGTTTTCGGCATAATAATCAAATTACTTGAGAGACTCCGAGACATAACTAAAATATTTCGAACTGCACTATTTTTAATGATTGGCTGAATGAAGACGCGAGGAAAGCCGATAAGGTGAGAAGAAAGACCTTTTTTCAGTCCGGAGCATTGCGCGATGGTGACACCACTTGGCGGTTCGAGTTCAACAAGCGTAAACGATCTGTTTTCGAACGAGGCGGATCTACCGCCGGAAATCAAGAAGATCAAGGCGATCGCACAGCAGACGCTTTCAAACACCCGCGTCAAGCAGGACCGTCTCAATCTTGAATACGGGCAGATCGTGGTCGCGCAGAACGACGACGGCGATCGGTTCGAAATGAGGATGGACAAGAAGAAGGGATACGAGTTCGCGCAGGATTTCGACCGACCGAACACTTTCGAGAAGATTCGCAGCGTCGGAAACTCCCGCACGTCCGCGTTCAGCACGGAGCAGTTCCAGTTCGAACTCGAGGCAGGTGACACCGCGCGCACGCTCTTCGTACTGTTCAACGTCTCGATGGGGAACCTGAGCGAGCAGGAAGCGAATCGCGAACTCGAAACTTCCCTGATGGTCCCGAAGGATACCGCGCTCGAATTCCTAGGATTCGATCCGAACAAGGCTTTCTGGATCAACGACACGAAATTCAAACTTCGCGGAGATCAGATCGAAGTCGCGAACGACAACATCGACGGAAGCCGGGACGCAAGCATCGACCGCAGAATCCGGGACATAAACGCGTCCCTTTCGGCGTCTGGTGGAACCACGTCGAGTTCGCAATTCCTTCTCGAACAGAGAAACGCGCTGCTTTCGAACAACAAGTTCGCGTTCTTCAATTTCGAAACGACGAGCTACCAGGGAACGAACAACTTCCGCGAAGTCCTCGCGAACAACACTATCCTGCCCGATTCGGTGTTCTTCGGACTTGCCGCGGCGACGGATATCGCGGAAGAGGCGGGGCTTCCGGATGCGCTGAAATCCGAGATCGTGCCAGTGATCGCGCACCACGTCGGAAACGACCTCATCAGCCGTCTGGTTGCGATTCCGCCGACGGACCGCGACGTGATGGAACGCCAGGTCGACGGCATAGTGAATGATTTCGTCGATCGCTACGACCTTCGGGATTCGTTCTCCGGACGCTTCAAGGACGTTTTCAACCGCGCATACGACAACATCACAATCGACCTGAGCAACGTCGACATCGGCACCGCGCCTGACAACATCCGCGGCATTCTCGGCATCGGCTATAAGAACGGCGTGTACACGATTCCGCGGTTCAGCGTGGTGTGATCGACGCGTCATCGATAATTGACGCTGGCGTGGGTCGAACCCGCTTCGATGGATCAAAGCGAGTCGACCTTCTTCTCGAATTCCCTCAAATCCTTCGACGCGCTCAAAAATTCGAGAGTCTTGTCGATCGCTTCATCGCTACTCTTGCCCCGGATTTTTTCGATCGCTTGCGCAGCCTTGTCGCCGAAACGCAGTCTGATTACCTTCTCAAGAACGTCGAGCCGACCTTCGGCCTTCCCTTCGGCCTTGCCTTCGAGGATTCCTTCCTTGAATCCCTTGTCGAATCCTCTATCGATCGCCTTTTCCAGCCAGGTCTTTGCCATCTGTTTTCCTTTATCCTCGAACTTCCGCGTAATCACTTCGAGAAGTTGTTTCTTCGGCATTCGCATCGCCTGAACTGAGTATATCATATGGGTTCGAAGCTCATAGCTCAATTCCTCCTCGGTCATTTTCTTCAGTTCCTCCTCGAATTCTTCTATCGTCAGTTCCCACGCAAGTTCGATCTCCGACTGATTGTTAGCCTTCAGAAGCCGAAAGCCGAGCCTCAGCGGAAATATCCCCTTCAGCGATTCGAACGAGCCACGAACCAGGTCGATGACTTCGTATTCGAACTTCACCGCGTACTTCTTCATCCACCTAAACTTCGGAGGTATCAAAATCATTTCGCTGAATTCCGTAGGAACATCCCACTCCTTCTTTCCGTGGTAAACCACCACCGGAATCACCAGCGAAACCTTGTCGCCAAGTTTTCTGACGCCTTCCGAGAGTTTGCCGTAGATGTGGTTCAGGTAGTCGTGAATCTGGAATGGTGTCCGAAAATTCTTGTCGCTCTTGTGCTCCATCAGCACGTAGACGTAAAAATCGAATCCGAGAAACGTGACTTTGTACAGAACGTCCGAACGCTTCTCCTTCAGATCGTCTCCCGTCAGGACCGTATCCAGAGGCACGGCTTCGACCTCGAGCCTGCGGTTTCCGAAGCCGAGGTAGTCGACGAGGAAACTCAGAACACACGCGATCCGCGTAAAAAGCCACTTGAAGTACCCGTCGTGCGGGGACTGCAGAATCGAGAAATCGTCGAATTCGATCTCAGGTGCCATTTATCTGCGCCGGGCGCGTCCGAGTTCCGTCACGCATTCAAAACTCTCCTCGATCTCGGTCGCCTTCCAGTCGTCAGACTCGTGGAGCCAGTAGACGGTGTTCCGGCGAATCTGCCGACTGCGCGTCTCCTCCGGAACGTTGGCGTCTTCGATATTCTCGGGCATTTTCACGTTGAACTTGAACGCGGGCTTGCCCGCCGCGGTGAGCTGCTGCTGAATCTGGGGCATCATCGCCTGAGCCTGCCCGGCCGCGCCGGCGAGGCTTCCGTCGATGCCGCTCTTGAGTTCCCGGCTGTATTCGTACTTGACCTGCTTCTCGCCTTCCTCGTTCTCCTCCTCGACGGACGCAAACGTGAAATCAGAATCCGCGAAAGCCTGGAAGGTAAGCTCTTCGAGATCGTCGATGCTCGAGAACTTGACGCGGAACTGCACCGTACCGTTATTCGACGTCAGAGCGACAAGTTCGCATTTGTCCTTGTCGACGTGAGTGAGCTGTCTGCGGAGCACTTCGACGTCGAACGGAAGCGGCGGCTGCACGTTCGGAACCTGCGGCATGGTTCCTCTCATCTGCTCGGCCTGCTCGAAATAGCCGAAAATCTGTCTCGACATGCTGTACGACACCGAAATCGTTCCCGACCCGTCATCCTCGAACTCGATCGACTCCTCGTACTGAAGACAACCGCTGAAAGTAACTGCGAGGAAAGTCGCGATGACCGCGAAACCGTGATTCTTAAGCGCGCTCAGCATAAATGGCTCCTTGTGCCCTCTGGACTTTGTCTGGACGAAATTTCTCCGGGGTGATTATTAATTAATTACTTCCTTCAGTCAAAGACTGTTTGAACGTATCTTTCGGGGACTATTTTCGAAAGAACCGCATTTTTCAAAAGTCGCCAAACGAAGTCCAGGCGGCGACGTAGATCAGTTGCACTTTAACGAGAAAGAATTTGTTAACGTTTTTAGGAGTCTCGAAGTAATAAGTCGTACAAAATCGCGCTCGTATTTGCGTCAGGTTTGCTCTGCGCGAGGGAGCAAAAACGGAGGCGTAGCTGTGGTTCCGCTGAGGATTTTGAGACTGAGCGCGGAGTGAAAATGGCGTGAAGGCGAGATGCGAGATGTAGGACTTATTATTTTGAGGCTCCTTAAATAGAAAGGCGACGGATGAGAGTTTCGATGCTCCCTCGTTTTGTGATTTTCATTGCTCTGCTGATTTCGTTTTCGAGCGGATTCGCACGGGCTGAAGACAGTTTGCGCGAGGCAAACCTTCGTGTTTACGACGCGGTCCACTCCCAAACCAGAAGAAGCTTCTACGACCGCGGAATGCACGGCGTCGACTGGGACCAGGTGGGCGAAAAGCATCGCGAATCCGCGGCGGAAGCGCAGTCTAAAGAAGAACTATACGAGGTCTGCAACGAACTCCTCGGCGAACTCGGAGCAAGTCACTGCTGCGTTATCGACGGCGCGGTTTACGAGAATCACTTCGCCGGGGAAATGTACTTCGGGAGTAACCGCTTCGTTACTGGCATCAGCCTGAAGGGTCTCGAGGACGGATATTTCATCGATAGCGCATTCGAGCACGGTCCGGCGGAGGACGCGGGACTGCTCGTCGGCGATCGCATCGTCGCAATCAACGGAATCGCGCCCGAAGACAGCGAGCGCGTCCTCGAAGCCGGCGGCGACACTCACCTCGACCTCCCTCACCATTTCTTCGTCGAGGCAGAACAGGGAGAAACCCTCGAAATCCTCTATCAGCGCGAAAAGGACGGAGAAGGACAGACCGCCGAGCTTTCGCCGGAGAGCACGAGTATGATACAGGCGATGCGCGACAGCATCGACGTCATCGAATTTGGCGGAAACAAGCTCGGATACATTCATCTCTGGCACTTCCTCGCGTTCAACATCCCCGGAATCGTCCGCGGCGCGATGCAGCGCGAGTGGGCTGAGTGCGATGGCCTGATTCTCGACGTGCGCGGCAGAGGGGGTTCGCCGCAAGTGATCGACGGAATCATGAACCTGCTCGGCCCCGGACGGCTGTGGGATCGTCCGACGGTCGTGCTGGTCGACGAGGAATCGAGGAGCGCCAAGGACATTTTCGCGTGGAGAATCCGCCAGCAGGGATTTGCGCTTCTTGTCGGAAGACAGACCGCCGGCGCGGTGCTCGGAAGTCAGTTCATCCAGCTTCCGGACGGCTCGTACCTGCTTCTCGCGATGGTCGACGACGACGTCTTCGGCGTGCAGCTCGAGGGGAATCCCGTGCGCCCGCACATTTGGGTGAAGAGCGAGTTCCCGTGGAACGCGGGCTACGACGCGATCAAGGAAAGCGGCACCGCGGTCGCGAGCGCGCTCGTGAACTACAAGAACACCGGATCTACGCAGGGAGTCGCGGACCACGTCGAATTCTGGGAAGGCTGGCCCAGAGGCTACCTCCCGGGCGCCCGTAGCGACCGCGGCGACCTCGAAGCCATGCGCCAAGCCGCGTCGGGTTCGTTCTTCTTCGACCTGAATTCGCAGCTTGGGCTTTATGCCTTCGGATCTCGCGATTCAGCCGCGTCGATTCTTCGTAATTGATTTCATTTCGAATCGAGACAAAAAGCCGTTAGTATCGTTATGACATTAACGGCTTTTCACTTGGACGCGAACATGAGCGATTTTCTGACTGTTTCCAGCGCAATTCTTGACCGCCATTCGCCAAGGATGCTCGGGAAGTTCACCGCGGGATTCGATCGACTGCGGGAGAACTTCGACCTGACGGACTTTCTCGCGGTTTTCGGCGCGGCATCTAGATGGATCGGGAAGGACGCACTGATCGCGGGCGACGCGGGCGAGCTTTCGAAGTTCGACCCGGAAATCGATTTCGCTTCGTGGATGCTTGACGACCTCGCCCGCGCGTCGATGCTCGTTTTCGGAGTGCCGCGAAGCGAATCGCTGCTTGCGAAGATTCTCGAAACCGCGGAAATGCGCGAGCACGCCGCGGTTCTGAAGGCGCTCTCGCTATTCGATCCGGAGGGCAATCTTCACGAAATCGGCGAGGAAGGCGTACGCACGAACATTCGCGATGTGTTCCGGGGAATCGCGAGCGGAAATCCGTACCCGAAGCGAAGCTTCTCTGATCTCGCGTTCAATCAGCTTGTATTGAAGGCGCTGTTCATCGAGGTTCCGGTGAGTTCGATCGTGGGACTCGCGGAACGCTGGACTCATGCGCTCGGCAGGATGGCGGAGGACTATCGCGCAGAGCGCGCAGCGGCGGGACGGGAGGTTTTCGAGGACATCGAAACCGTCATCAATAAAGGCGTACCACGAAGGTAACCTCAGTGCAGAGCCGCAGAGAACTGGGTTAACGTTACGAACGAAGGAAAACATGATGAGAATATTCGATCCGCACATTCACTGCATCAGCCGGACGACGGACGATTACGAAAAAATGCGCGGCGCAGGCGTTCGCGCGGTGATCGAGCCAGCGTTCTGGGTCGGTCAGCCAAGGCTGAACCTCGGCGCGTTCGAACACTATTTCCAGTGGCTTCTGGGCTTCGAAAGGTTCCGCGCGAGCCAGTTCGGCATCCGTCACTTCAGCGCGATCGGCCTGAACGCGAAAGAGGCGAACAACGAAAAGCTCGCCGATGAAGTGATGGAGGTTCTGCCGATATATCTGAACAAGGAGGGCGTAGTCGCGGTGGGCGAAATCGGCTTCGACGATCAGACGAAGCTCGAAGAGAAGTACCTCTCGCTCCAGCTCGAACTCGCGCTGAAGTACGACCTTCCCGTGATCATCCACTCGCCGCACCGGGATAAGAAGGAAGGCATCCGGCGGACGATCGACATCATCCGCGACGTAGGCGTGCCCGACGATAACATCGTGATGGATCACAACAACGAAGAGACTCTGCCGCTGGTGAAGGAGACGGATATGTGGGCCGGGCACACGATCTACCCGATGACGAAGATGGACGCTCACCGGATGGTCGCGCTGATCGAGAAGTACGGCACCGACAAGATGATAGTGAATTCGAGCGCCGACTGGGGCGTCTCCGATCCGCTTTCGACGCGAAAGACCCTTGACCTGCTCCGCGAGAAGGGTTTTGACGACGACGCGCTCGACAAAATCTTCTGGCGGAACCCGGTCGAGGCGTTCGCGAAATCCGGCCAGTTCGACCCCGAGACCATTGGTGACGACTTCAAGGTTGACCAGTCAGAGCTATACCTCGGTAACAGCGTCCTCCGCGGCCAAACTCCAAAGACGACGTAGATGTATAATCGTCTCGATTCGGCAAAACCGTTCGATGACGCTGAGGCTCCTAAAAAACGAAAACCTCTGCTTGAGATAGTTCTTAGTCGCCAAAATTTAAAAAAGTGCGCTATGTATTAGCCTCAACAAGTATTCCTGCAGGAAGAAGGGGCAGAGATTGGAGGTTCGAGATCGCGCAAAAGCAGATAAGTCCGGATGGCGTTTAACGAATGTCGGCGCCGCTATTGCGAATGACGATTTCGAACCACCCGAAGCCGTCAAATCGCCGTCGAGTTTCTCCGGCGACGCGATGGTTTCGGGTCCACCGAGGGCGACCTCGATCCTTTCTCGCTGCGAGCGAGAAGGAAAAAAAGGCTGAGAATGAAAGGACCGGATGACAAAGAATGCTGTCAACGCGAGCGCGTCATAAACGCTGGCGGAGATGCGTAGTATGGTGAAGCGGGACGCTCGTAGTGTGCCCGTAAGGGCATATAAACGCCTTACGGCGTCACTACGAACCGAAAGTGCCACGTGGATCACCGAATGCATACGAAAAATAGCACATTCACTTCGGCCAGTCTACGAAGTGAATGTATGACTATTAACCCCGCGCATAATAGTACGA
>JANLHZ010000280.1 GCA_024653775.1 Planctomycetota bacterium
CGGAAGCGTAGCTTTAGTTCCGTTGAGCCATTACTTCGATATCATGGGGCGACCGAGAGCGGAACGAAGATGGCGTGAAGATGTGATGTGAAAACGTCAACTTATTTTGACGCGCGTCCTTAACGCATATCTTAAGCGCAGAGACGCAGAGGGCGCAGAGCTTCGCGGAGAAAATGAAAGATACAAGAATTCTCTGCGAGCCTCTGCGTTCTCCGCGCCTCCGCGGTGAAGAATCGCGAGAATGCCGGTTTTGTAATTGCGCGATATGTGGTTAACCGAACTAGTACCATTATTTTAATGGGCAGGAAAGACGCCTGAGCGACTATCCCGCCATCATCTTTTAAAGCATAAACGCAATTATAGTCGCGCTGGGAATCGAAGGTCGAAGCGGATTGACCGGACGATTGCGAAGACAGGAATATTCGTTAATTTTCTCGCGAATTCCGGGATTCCATTCGAAACATGAGGCTGTATTTCATATAATGATTATCGGGCAAAAATGCAGCTCCTTCTTCTGAATCTCAGACGTTCAAATTCAGGCGGCAAACCCCGGTTTCGAGCGCTTTTGGCGTGAGAAGCCGTATACAGTTTTTTGGAAAGAAAAAAGCGAATGACGAAGGATAAGGAACAAAGAAAATATAGCGCTGACGACATCAAAGTTCTGAAGGGAATAGACCCTGTCAGAAAGCGCCCTGGAATGTATATCCAGGATCTCAGCATGGGAGGCCTCAACCAGCTCGTCTGGGAGGCGGTCGACAACGCGGTCGACGAAAGCCTCGCGGGGTATTGCACCGAGATCGGCGTGGTCCTCAATCCCGATGACAGCGTGTCCATCACCGATAATGGCCGCGGAATCCCGGTCGAGATGCACCCGACGGAAAAGATTCCGACCGTTGAGGTGGTTCTGACGACTCTCCACGCGGGTGGCAAGTTCGACGCCGAGGCGTACAAGGTCAGCGGCGGTCTTCACGGGGTCGGAATCAGCGTTACGAACGCGCTCAGCGAGTGGCTGATAATCGAAGTCAAACGCGACGGACTGCTTTACCACCAGCGCTACGAGCGCGGCAAGAAAGTGTCGGAACTCGAAACCCTCGGCAAGGCCACCGAGAACGGAACCAAGATCACTTTCAAACCAGAGTACGAACGCTTCACGGAAATAGATACAGGGAAGGAGGTGCGCTACAGCTATGATCGACTCGCGTCGAGGCTTCGGGAACTCGCGTATCTGAACAAGGGCATAGTTTTGAAGCTCCGCGACGAACGCAGCGCCGAGAACGTCAAGGAGGACGTGTTCCGCTACGACGGCGGCGTGAAGGCATTCATCGATCAGCTTCACGAGAACAAGAACGTCATTCACAATCAGGTTTTCTATTTCGAAAAGACGCTGCCCTACGATTCCGACGGAACGAAGTCGGAAGTAACGATCGAAATCGCGCTTCAGTACAACGACGGCTACGACGAAAAACTCTACAGCTTCGCCAACAACATCAACACGTACGAGGGCGGAACGCACGTTTCCGGGTTCCGGAGCGCATTAACGCGGTGCCTCAACAACTACGCCACGTCTTCGAACTTGCTCAAAAAGAACGAGAAGATCGCCGGAGAGGATTACCGCGAAGGACTCACCACGATAATCAACGTGAAGGTGCCGCAGCCGAAGTTCCAGAGTCAGGCGAAGTCGAAGCTGCTCAACAACGAAATCAGCGGCATCACGGAAACGCAGACCGCGGAACACCTCAGCATCTTCCTCGAAGAGAATCCGAAGATCGCAAAGGGAATCATCACGAAGGCGCTCCAGGCGTCGAGGGCGCGAATCGCCGCGCGAAAGGCCCGCGAGGCGGCGCGAAAGGAAGTGCTCGGCAGCGGGTCGCTCCCCGGCAAATTGACCGACTGCTCTTCCCGCGACGTCGGCACGACTGAAATCTTCCTCGTCGAGGGCGACAGCGCAGGCGGCAGCGCCAAGCAGGGCCGGGACCGCGTCTTCCAGGCGATTCTGCCTTTGAAGGGCAAGATTCTGAACGTCGAAAAAGCGCGGTTCGACAAAATCCTCCAGCACGATGAAATCGTGACGCTCTTCCAGGCGCTCGGAATGGGCATCCCGGGAGTCGACAAGGACGAGGAAGGGCTGGACATTTCCAAACTCCGCTACGGAAAGGTCATCATTATGACCGACGCGGACGTCGACGGAAGCCACATCCGCACGCTTCTTCTGACTTTCTTCTGTCGGCAGATGCCGGAGCTACTCCGAAGGGGGTACATCTACATTGCGCAGCCGCCGCTTTACAAGGTGAAGAAGGGACGCAGGGAGCAGTACGTTCAGTCGGACAAGGAAATGCAGAATACCCTGCTTGAAATCGGACTCGACGGCACCGTGGTAAGACAGGTGGAGACGGATCAGAGCTACGAAGGGCAGAAGCTAAGAGACCTCGTGGAACTGCTCGTAAAGCTGGAGGATTTCGCGCGGATCATCGCGCGCAAGGGAATTTCATTCCAGCAATTCCTCGAAGCAAGATGCCAGAATACGGGTAGGCTTCCGGAATACCTTTTAAGGCACGAAGGACACACGAGTTACTGCTACGACGCGAAGGAGTTGAGCGCCTTCCTCGAAAAACTCGCCGAGAGGCTCGGCAAGGAGGTGTTCCTTTACACCGAAGACGACGCGTCGAGGGAAAAGGACGAGTCCTACGTCTACTCGAACGAAGTGCGAATCCAGGGCGAGATTCAGGCGGTTCTGGACAAACTCAAAAACCGCAATATCCGAATCGAGGATTATCACGTTCCGCGCGCAGTCGCCGCATCCATCAAATACGAAATCGTCACGGAAAAGGAAACCATCGGCGTCGATTGCCTCGCGAAAGTCATCGGCGAGATTCGAGCGCTTGGAAGGAAAGACATCGACATCCAGCGCTACAAGGGTCTGGGCGAGATGAACGCGGAGCAGCTCTGGGAAACCACGATGGACCCGGCGAAAAGAACGCTGCTTCAGGTCAAATTCGAAGACGAATTCGAGGCGGACAAGATGTTTACGATCCTGATGGGTCAGAAAGTCGAGCCGCGCCGCGAGTTCATCGAACGCCACGCGCTCGAGGTTAAATTCCTCGACGTGTAGTGCAGGTTTGATTAACGAAGCGTTTCGATATAGAATGTGTGCGGTGGAGAATTTTGCCAATGTCACACAAACTAGACAAAGTAACAATACGTGGTTTCAAGTCGATTCGAGAACTCGAAGACTTCGAACTTCGCGACATCAATGTCCTAATCGGTGGCAATGGTTCCGGTAAGACCAACTTCATTGACTTTTTTCGGTTGCTCCAAAGTATCATCGAGGAACGATTGAATGACTTCGTTTTGTCGAGCGGTGGCATCGAGGACATTCTATTCAATGGTCCGAAAGTGACCGAAGAGATGAAGTTCGAAACAATGTTTGGCGTTCGAGGATATCGGTTTTCAATATTTCCTCACAAATCTGGAACCGCTAGAATTTCCGATGAATCCCGTTACTACGCAGGTGGCAAATCTGGATGGTGGCATTTGAGTGGCATACATTCACCTGACGAATCGCTGCTCGTCTGCGAAGCTAAAGGACCTTCAGGTGACGCTAAGTATAGCAAACATGTTTATGATGCGGTTGCGTCATGGAGGCTGTATCACTTCCATGATACAAGTGCAAACGCAAAGGTAAGACGAGCCGAAATAATTCAGGATAATGAATATCTCCGGAACGATGGCTCCAACATAGCGCCATTTCTTTTAAAGCTTAAAAGCGAAAAGCAATCGTCTTATCCCGCGTTATTCACGATAGGCGGAAATAAAAATACCCAAGGCGCGAACTTTGCAACGGAGGAGGTATCTACGCCCCTTTCCGGAATTGCAAGGA
>JANLHZ010000282.1 GCA_024653775.1 Planctomycetota bacterium
TCCTTGCAATACCGAACCGTGTCTAGCACAGCCAAATCGCCTTGTCCATGCCCTACTTGCGACTTTCAGCCGATTTTCGACGTTTTTCTGGGGGGACTACCTAATTCTTCGGAAGTCACTTTTTTGCGCTGAATTACTTCTCGGACGGCGCGAAAGTGCCTGGGCGTTCCGATTCGACGTGTATCACCGAACCGACACCGTTTAGATGTCGTCATGTCAGGATTAACAGGCAATCCTGAACAAAAACGCAAAAGACAAAATTCACCGCAGGAGGCGTGCCGAACATTATTGGCCTGTCCCCAGCATCATTTCGTCGGAATCCGCCTGCGAGCGGCGGTCTTCCTCTTTGGCTGCGGCTTCTGTGGCGCGGGCTGCGGAGCTTTCTCCGCCGCGCCCTCGCGGATCGCCTGTATCCAGCGGCGATCGATCGTGACGTCCGCGACGCTTTCTTTCGGAGGCGGAGGCTGCGCGGGAGGACGGCCCGGAGGCATCCCGGGCGGCGGACCGAATTTCGGAACTGAAACGGAAGGCGCGCTCGATTTGATTCGGTGGCGTTCGAGCTTGCGGCTTGTCAGGTTCTTCGATTCGATCTGCGTCAGAAGAAGGTCGAGCCTTACTTCGTTCGCGGGCGAACGCTCAAGCTCCATCTCGGCGGAGAACGGCTCGTCGTTTCCGAACGCGCCTTCATAGAGCAGATAGAGCTGCCACATATCTTCCTCCAGCCGCGGGTCGGAGAAGTGAATCTGAAGCTGGATTTCCTCCGCGGCCTCGCTGCGATTTATCGGATGGCCGTGGAAGAAGAGCTTCGAGCTGAGCATTTCGACGATGTGTTCCCTTCGTTCCTTCTGCATTTTCTGGTTACGGCTTTCGAGAAGTTTTTCGCCCATCATCCGGACCTGGGAGAGGAACCGTCCCACGCATCCGAGCGACACGGGATGCACCTTGTCCGCGAGAGAGGCAAGAAGCGTGGTGAGGTGCTGTTCGCCGTGGATTCCGACCTGATCGCGGATGAAGCTGATGTACGCGACTACGTCCTCGACGTCGATGCCGATCTTGTTTCCGCCCGGGTCCGCGGGATTGAAAGGATTCGTGACCTTCGGATCGATAGGGGAAAGGTTCGCGTACGGCCCCATCACTATCTGGTCCGCGCCAAGCGCGATCAGAGTCCCCGCGCTCATCGCGCGGTACGGAACCAGCACGCCGAATTCGCCTTTGCAGTACTCGCGGATGAGGGAGACGATCCGCCACGGAACCTCGCTCTGCCCGCCGTGGGTAACCAGGAGGAGGTCGATATTCGACTGCTCGGAATCGAGCAGGCGCAGATGATCGATCAGGACGCGGACGGTATCGTCGGTGATTCCCGCCTTGACCCCGCCGCGAAGGCTCGTCAGAAAGCAGATGAGGTTCGAGTTCCGCGCGGTTTCGATCCGCGAAATCAGCTCCATCCTGCGCGCGACGCTCGAAGGCTCGACGCCCAGGATCGAGTATTCGAGAGAGTCCCGGTCCACGTCGTCAACCTTCGGGGCGGTCAAATTTCCGGCGGGAGTTTTCTTTGTTTTTCGTGGGGGCATCGATGTTATTTTGGGGACAGCATGAAAGTGAATCAGTGTCCGCCAAGTTCGTCCCTGATCTCTTCGTAGTGCTCGTACTGATCGTACTTCAAGTTCCTGCCGCGGACGATGTCCTTCGGATATTTCTTTTCCGCGATCCTGACCTTCTCCTCGATGGCTTTCGCGAGGTCGATTCCGAGCGCGTTCGCGAACAGACACACGTACCACGTTACGTCCGCAAGCTCGTAGCTGAGCTTCCGGACATTCTCCTCCCTGGAAAGAAACTCCCGCACCTGCGCCTCGCTCTGGAACCTGAACGGATCGAGCAGCTCGGCAGCTTCGAGGGTTAGCCCGATAGCCAGCTCCTTCGGCGTGTGGTACTGGTTCCAGTCGCGCTCGTCCGCGAACTTCTGGAAGTGCGCGCGAATCTGTTCGATGGTGGTTTCGTGGTCGTTCATTGGTCTTAGTGGATAGTGGGAAGTGGCGAGTGGATAGTGGTGAGAAATCAATTTCCCACTCATCACTTCCCACTACACGAGTTTCAGTTCTTCAAGCATCGAAATCACCCGCTTCGAGACTTCATCGGGCGCGCCCTCGCCGCTCACCTTCGCGACGCTTTCCTCCATCGCCTCGAGGTCGCCATAGAGACTCGCGTAGGCGCGGTGCAGGCTTTCGAGCTGGGTCAGCGAGCCGCGGAATATCTTATCCCCCGGCTTATCGAAACTTCGCTCGAACGCAGTCTTCGGCGAGACATCGAGGAACAGCGTCACGTCAGGCACGATCTCCCGGCACGCGAAAGTCCCAAGTTCCTGCACGGAGAGCAGATTCGTGACGTCCTGCTGCTGATAGACGTAAGTGCTCATTATGAAGCGATCGGAAATGACAATCCTGCCCTCTTCGAGCGCGGGTCTTACACTCTCGTCGATCATCTGCGCCCGCGCGGCCATGAAAAGCAGGATCTGCGCGGTGTTCCCGATTTTCGTAATCTCCGCGCCGGGACCTCCTGAGACGCCCGCGCCGAGAAGAATGTCGCGAATGCTCTCGCCGAGGCGGGTGGTCCCCGGGTCGCGGACTTTCAGCGCGTCCTTCCCGGCGCCCGCAAGATACTTCGCGAGCAGGTCGACCTGAGTCGACTTGCCCGAGCCGTCGATGCCTTCAAGCACGATGAATGAAGGTCCGTCCGAAACAAGCTCGCCGACAGTGCCGCAGGGTCTGACCAGCTCGTTTTTTTCGACGGAGAGGAATTCAATCCTTCCCGCGCGAGGCGAAACCAGCGTGAAGTTCCCCGTCTCTTCCGCGAACGTCACGAGCGGCTGGTCCTTCTCGACCTCGTCCCCCGGCTCCACCAGAATTTCCTGCACGCGAAGCGCTATGCTCTGTCTATGGATCAGTGGAGAAAGAAGACGCGTTCGCATTTCATTTTATTTCTTTGCGGCGGCGGTCTCTGGCTTCACCAGCCCGGCGTCGAGGAGTACGCGATACGCGCCGTTTCGGTCCATAGTCTTGAGCGCGCGAGTGCTCAGCCTCACGGTGAAGAAGCGCTTCAGTTCCGGCACCCAGATCTTCTTTTTCTGGACGTTGACCTTGAACTTCCTGCGTGTGATACCCGTCGTCTTGATGCCGACGCCGCCCTCGCGCTTGGCTTTACCTTTTCTTGCGACGGAATTGCCGACGCGGGTTCTTTTTCCGGTTATCTGACATACTCTGGACATTTCAGCCTCGCGGGTTCGACCTCTTTTGCAATACAGGGGAGAGACTTTAAACCATGGAAACCAAGGTCGCAAACAAAAATTCGGATTTAGCATTTGCTCCAGAAATCAGGGGCGGCACGCCTCATGCTGTGAATTTTGTCGCCTGCGTTTTTGTTCGGGATTACCAGGCAATTCCGGCATGGTGACATCGAAACGCGACCATGCCTGTCCTGAAGGTAATGCCCCCTGACACATAGGAAGTTCGCAGTAACCAGTGCCAGAAAGAAGTTTGGCGGAAAGATGGTTGTATTCGGACGATATTCTTGTTATCCTGTATAGTATGAAAATAATAGAATATAGATTATAGATAGAACTGCAATATTAATTAATAATTTAATATACAATTCATTATTAATTGTATATTAAATTATAGAAATACAATACATATAGCCTTGTGTGTATGAATGCCAACGTACCAATTTTGACATAAGCGTCCAGTGAAACCCGTCGCCGGGTTTCACTGGAACGACTCAGAAACTATATCAAGCAGAAATTTTCGCCATCTCGGAGCCTTCGAAAGGAACTTTCGAAGGCTTTTGCGCAGGCGAGACGCCTGCACTCCCACAGCTTGAGATAGTTTCTCAATAGTGTTTGGCGCCGATCATGCCGAACGCTATTGGTGCAGTCCCTAATTAATCATTTCCATTCGATGCCGAACTCCGCGATCTTCTTGTCGAGCGTTGGCCGGGACATCCCGAGCAGTTTCGCGGCTTCGACCTTCTTGCCGCCCGTCTCCGCGAGAGCCTTGCGAATGCAATCCTCCTCGGTCTTCATAAGTATTTCCCTGTAGGACGCGCCTTCCGGGACGAAATCCTGGGTTGTAGTAACGCTGTCCGGGTCGAAGTCCCGGCGCATATACTCCGGTAGGTCCATCAGTTCGACGATCTTGTCCTGATGGAGTACCATCAGACGTTCGACGAAGTTGCACAGCTCGCGAACGTTCCCCCGCCAGCCGTACGAAAGCAGCGCGGAAAGCGCGTCGTCGCTCAGCATCTTACGCGGCTTTCCCATCTTCAGGGCGAAGACGTCGAAGTAGTGGTCGAGAAGCAACCTGACGTCCGTCCCCCGCTCTCGCAGCGGCGGAAGATACAGCGGAATCACGTTGAGCCTGTAATAAAGGTCCTCGCGGAACCTGCCCTCCTCGACGAGCGCTTCGAGGTCCTGGTGCGTCGCAGCGATCACGCGGACGTCGACGCTTACAAGTTTCGTCCCGCCGATGCGATCGAAGCAGCGCTCCTGCAGGACGCGAAGAAGCTTCACCTGAAGTTCCGCGCTGACGTCGCCGATTTCGTCGAGGAAGAGCGTGCCCTTGTCCGCAAGCTCGAACTTGCCTGGCTTCGATTTGATCGCGCCAGTGAACGATCCCTTTTCGAAACCGAAGAGTTCCGCTTCGAGGAGCGTGTCCGTCAGCGCGGCGCAGTTTAGCGCGATGAACGGTCCGCCCGCTCTGCGGGAATGCTCGTGTATCGCGCGGGCGACGAGTTCCTTTCCGGTGCCCGTTTCGCCGCGGATGAGCGCGGTAGAATCCGTCTGCGCGACCTTCGCCACGCCTTCGAGAAGCGCCTCCATCCCGCGGCTCTTGCCTATGATGGTGACGCTCTCGCGCAGGCGGTTTTTGAGCACCTCGTTTTCGTCCCACGCTCTTCGAAGCTCGACGCGGGAATCGATCGCGATTGCGGCGGGCGTCGTAACCGCGGTGAGCAGCACGAGGTCTTCCTCGCTGAACTCGGGATCGATTCGATCGACGTACAGGACGCCGACGCTTCGCTCCGCCGCAAAAAGCGGGACGCACATCACGCTGCGCGCCTTTTCGCCCTTTCTTATCGGCTCGGCGGAAAGTATCGCGCGGGCCTGCTGGAAACTTCGCACGAGAATCTTCTTCGAGAGCACGAACGGATCGTTTTTGTTGTCGACGCGCTTCGAAGCGGTCAGTCTGAGGCTGTCGGAATTATCGTCTTTCAGGAAGAGACTAACTCGCTCGGCTTTCAGAAGCGCGAGAATGGTGTCGACGACGCGGTCGAACAGTTCCGCCGGCTCTTTGAGGTTCAGAAGGCTCGTCACGGCGTCGATGATTTCGAGAAGCCTCCGCTGCGTGCTCTCCGCGACCGCGAGCGACACGAAGCTGATCCCCTGGCTGTCGGTAAGGCTGAAGTCCTTGGCGTCGAGTTCCTCGAAGACCTGAGTATCCTCGTTTTCCCGCGAAGCGATTTCGATGCCTTGCTCGGAGGTTATTTCAAGCTCCGGGATCGAGACGATCTGAAGGATTTCGTCCCCGATGCGGATTTCGTCGCCCTCCGCTAGGTAGCTTTCCCTGGTGGCCTCGCCGTTCAGGAGCAGGCCGTTTTTCGAGCGGTCGTAGAGTTTGTAGCCGTCTTCCTCGCGCAGGATTTCGGCGTGGAGCCTCGACACAGGCTCGCCCGAAAGAACGATTCCGCAGGACATAGACCTGCCGATACTCACGGGCGAAGCGAGGCTGAACCTCCTTCCGGCGAACGGTCCCTGTATGATTGTGATTTCGATCATCTGCCTTCGAATCGCGATACTGCGCAAGAGGGCCGACAGTTTATACCAGAGCGCACTCTTTCGCGCAACCAGGGATTTTTTCGTCGCGAAAACTGTAAGGATAAGCCAGAGGTTAGCGCAATAAACCTATGCATTCCTCCGCATTATGGCGGACATCCGGGTTTGAGCAATCCAGAAGCAACTCTAGACTTGACTTTAACTCTACACAGATCGGTGATTCTATTTTCGATAATATCGTTTGAATATGAAATAATAAGCTTATCAGCGTTTGTTCACTCATTTCATAGGTAAGGCAATGACGAAGGTGAGGCAGCGCGGGTTCGCCAGCGTCTTCGAAATGCGAAATAATATTTATTGCGCTGATACCAATGTCCTGGTTGGCACAATGAAGAAAATAAAGAAGTTTGCCGATGATTTCTTCTTTTTTCTCGCTCGATTTCGACAGCACATCGGCTAGTCCATATTTCATAAGAACGAATTCCCGCGCATCGGATTCAATAAATTTGTTTACGATGAACGCTCGCAGTTTCAGGATTTCGAGGACGTCCCCGGCATTCTCCGTCAGGGACAATTCCTTGCAAATGGAATTCAGCGCGCAATATGCCGATCTTCTAACTATTATAGTCCCCCCAGAAAAACGTCGAAAATCGGCTGAAAGTCGCAAGTAGGGCATGGACAAGGCGATTTGGCTGTGCTAGACACGGTTCGGTATTGCAAGG
>JANLHZ010000283.1 GCA_024653775.1 Planctomycetota bacterium
CAAACGAGCGGCGGAGCTTGGAATGAAGACACTGAATAAATACTGGGAAGCCGAAAAACGTCAGGTTCGGGACAAGGCTCTTGAAAAAGGAATCCAGAAAGGAATCCAGAAAGGAATCCAGAAAGGAATCCAGAAGGGAATTCAGAAAGGTCAGGTCCAGGGTTTTATCGAGGGCATCGAGCCATTCGTGAAATTCAAGTTCAAAGCAGGCGCGAAGGCGCTGATCGAATCCATCGAAGGCGTTTCCGATCCGAAAAAACTTCGCGCTATCAAGGCACTCATAATGAAGTCCGACGACGCCGCGGATCTCAAAAAGAAAATCGACGCGCTGAAGTAGCTGAAATAATCGCGATCAGTTGGAGGTCGTCGCCGCGGCGGGCTGGAGCACGTCCTGCTTCCTGACGAGTATCGAGCGCTTCTGCAGCGCCACGAGTACGATCCCGGAAAGTATGAACTGATCGAGCGTAAAGTGCGTCAGCGCGAGCGTCCAGTCGATCGGCATGTACCAGCCGTCCATCACCCAGTCTAGTCCCTGCGGGTTCGCGCCTTTCGTCCACACCGGCGAAACCACGTTCAGAAAGTAGACGAGGACGACCACGATCACCATCTGCGGTATGCTTATCGCGAAATAGTAAGCGAGTCCTTTTCCCTTCTGAGTGATCTTTCGCATGAAGCTCGTCTCGAGCTGGTTTCTGTCCCGTTTGCGCTTGTTTACAAGGTACGTATACGCGATGTACTGGATACTGTGGAACCACACGTAACCCTCGACTATGTAGTTGAACATATCCTTGTCGCTCGCGCCCTTCGCAAGCGCTGGAATGCCGAACCCGACCATCACGTAGGTCAGAATGCCTATGACGATGAAAAGAATCCTCTGCCAATGCAGCGGCTGACCCGTCCCGATTCTGCGGACGTGCTTCCAGAAAACGACGAACAGACTGATGATGAAAAACACCCAGCCGACCTGTACGACCGTGGGATTCAGGAACAGATCGAACATCGTGCCGTAGTAGTGTTCCTTCCCGAAGCTCCGGAGTCCGATGCCGTAAATCGCGAACGGCGCAGAGAGGAACAGCAGCGTCTCGAAAAAGCCGGTCGTCTTGTCTGCGAGCGCGTCCATCCTCCGGTACTGATACGTGAGATGCGCGAGCTGCGACGCGCCGTGTATGAGCATGAAAAGGAACAGAACCGCGAAGAAGACGTAACTCCAGTCGAGATCGTAATTCCCGGTATTCTGAGCCTCGACCTTGCTCCGAAACGAGAAATACGCGAACAGAAAAATCCCTATCGGCGCGATCCATCTCAGATACGGAATACGCCTCTTGTACTCCGGCTCGATGTAAACCCTTGTCCACGTGCTCATGTGGTGGTTGTAGTCCACAAGCAGGTTCGCGACGATCATCAGCACCACGAACTGCATTCCGCTGAAGATCACGCCGTGGAGAAGCCACGGAAGAAGAATTATCAGGATGCTGAAGTGAAAGAAAACGAGATCGTACCACGGGGATTCGAGCCAGCCGTTTGTGCTGTACCCGATTCGTTCTTCCTGAGCCGTAACTGCCTGCGCACTCATAGTTCCTCCATTCGTCTGCTCGGCCGGGGTTTCCATCAGCATAGAAAATATTTTTTTTTCGTCAACCATCAGAAATCCTTAAATCTTGACCGTCGTCAAGGAATTCGATTTTGCCCCCCCCTAAAATCAGCGCGTTGATTTAAGGAGTCTGAAACTAATAAGTGATACATCTCGCATCTCATCTTCACGCCATCTTCGCTTCGCACTCAGTCGCCAAATCCTCATCGGAACACGGCTACGATTCCGGTTTGGCTTCCTCGTGCAAAACGAATCTGACGCAAATCTGAGCGCGATTTTGTACAACTTATTAGTTTCAGACTCCTAACCTACATCTTTGCAAAAGGAGCAGAAAAATGAAAGCCACAGACATTCTCAGGCAGGAACACAAGGTTATCGAGCGAGTCATCGCGGCCGTGAACAAAGCCGCGGACGCGTTCACGCGGGAACGCAACTTCGACGGCGACACTTTCGAAAAGGCAGCGGACTTTTTCAGGAACTTCACGGACAAGTGCCACCACGGGAAGGAAGAGGACGTCCTCTTCAAGGCGCTCGAAGCCCGTGGAGTGCCCAGCGAAGGCGGTCCAGTGGGCGTGATGCTGATGGAGCACGACATGGGCCGGGAGCAGATCCGCGGCATCTTCGCGAACATCGAAGCCGCGAAGGAAGAAGACGGGGGCGCGCAGATTCGCGTCGTCGATCACGCGCGAAGGTTCGCGATGATTCTCACGGACCACATCTTCAAGGAAAACAACATCCTGTTCAACATGGCGGACGAGGTGCTTACAGACGAGGAGCAGCAGGACCTCGTTCATCGGTTTACCCTCGTCGAAGTGCACGATATGGGCGCGGGAACCCACGAGAAGTATCTCGCGATTGCGAACGAACTCGCCGAAAAGTATGGCGTGCCGGAGATCGACGCGCACGATCCGGTTTTCGCGGGCGGTTGCCACCACCACCGCGGATGCCACGGCCACTGATAAAAAGTGACCGTTCACACGGGGTAGGAACGCGGACGTCCCGTCCGCGAAATCCATCGAGACGCGCGTGGCACGGTCATCTTGACCGTGGTATTTCACGGACTAGCCGTTCGTGCCACGCGCAGGCGAGACGCCCGGCGGTCGCAGTCCGCTTCCCCGCGTTACGGCGACAAACGGTGCAAGAGGCGCGGGAAGGGGATCGTCTCGCGGACGTGCGGGTTCCCGCAGATCCACCCCACGGTGCGATTCCTAAAACACTCGTCCAGTCGCTTTAATGAATTCCGTGAAATCAATGCAGGAAACGTTTATTTTAGCAAACTTACAAACTGCCGGTATTTTATACTTAGACAAGATGTCTGGCAGTTTAGATTGTCGATTCTCGTTTGACACCAATTCAATCTTGTGGATTTTCGCGGTGGCAATGATAAATATATCTATTTCACCCACTCCTTTTGAGTGGTAGTTGTCATTCACGATGCCAAGAATGTTTTTAATACCCACAGATTCGCCGATGATATCCGGCGTCATCGGTAGTTTTTCTATATTGTTGTCGTTCAACCACGTGGAGCAGTCGGGTGAAATGATTGCCACCTCCTCGTCGAACGCGATTTTCGGAATTGCCAATTTTTTCTTTCCGATCTCTGACGACAATTAACGCCACAATCCAGGAAACTGGTTTTCCGGATAATTATCCCATGCAAAGATTATGGACGACGAATCAAAGACGTGCTTCATAGTAGTCCTCCAGCTTGTGCAAGTCTTTGATTTTCAAGTTGTCGAGATATTTGCCGGTTTTCGAAAGTGTAATATGCCCCGCGTAATAAGCTTCAAGGACAGTTCGTACAAAGTTATCGCCGAAAATGTGCGTTGGTTCTCGATGCCGCCATTCCCGGGAACCTCCGTCCGACTGACTTTCCGGTAGTCCTTCGCACCACTTTTTGTAAGCATTATACTTCTGCTCAGACAATCGTCCGACACGCTTCAATGCCAGCAGTATGACATCAACGCTGACACCCCAGAGGACTCGTTCCTTTGAAAGCCAATTTCCGTATTCAGAGACGTGCTCCGGTTTATCGCTATCGCGAATACATTCCAGGAAAGAGTCTGGCACAAGGAGTCTTCCGGCAAAATCGTTCGCTTCACCCTCGTTCCCTCGGTCGGATGCGAAGTCGCGTTCATCATCGATAAAACTCGTTTTGTGTAAAAGCAGATGCCCCAGCTCGTGCATCAGTGTGAACGATTGTCTGCACTCCGGATTTGTTTTCTTGACGAAAATCACGGGATAACGATGGTCGTACAGCGAGAAACCGAGCACCGGAATATCCTTGGCTATCTGCCACTTGCCAGGATACCCATTGCTGCGAAATACAAGTAAGCCCTTCGCTTCCACCGCTTTCCGATAACTTTCGAAATCGTTGCGTTCGGAGTGTTCGGAAAGCCCAAGCCATTTACGGATAATGCCGGCGGACTTGTTCAAGTCATTCGCTGGCAGCCTCGGTGGAATAAACCGAGGCATATCTTCATCACCGAGGTCTTCGAGCAGACTAAGATACAAGTCCCGCTGTCTTTCGACTCTTTCTACAAGTCCTCTTAGCTTCGGGGACAGCTTCGGTTTTTGTCCGGCGATAGTGCGAAATTGGGGCGAGTGCACCCGTTCCGCATCGACGGGTCCTCTTTCAAGAAAGAACATTACGCCGCGACCAAAATAGTCCGCTATTTCTTTCAGTTTGTTGAACGTCAGCCCATCTTCGCCGGCCATCATCTTATCGAAGACTTTCGAGGAAATGGAAAGATCGATTATAAGATCCTCTATCGTAATCCCGCTGTCGTCGCAGCACCACTCTATTCTTCTTGCATTGATTCCCCGAATGCGTTCCATAAATGGAATATACCTGTTGGCCGGACGAAAAAACAGTCACGATTTCCCACGACTTACAGATTGATGCGAGGGAACCATCACGGCGACAGACGGTGCAATAGCCTGGGGAAGGGGATCGTCTCGCGGACGTGCGGGTTTCCGCAGATCCAGCCCACGGTGCGCTCGACGCCTAGGCCGAAGCCGGCGTGGGGGACGCTCCCATAGCGGCGAAGGTCTAGATACCACTTGAACGCCTCCTCAGGCAATTTGTGGTGCTTGATCGCGGCGAGTAGGTTATCGAGGCTATCCTCGCGCTCGCCGCCGCCGATGAGTTCGCCCGCGCCCTCTGGGCCGATTACGTCGACGCAGAGCGCGTACTCGGGCTGCTGCGGGTCTGCCTTCATATAAAACGCCTTGATACTTTTCGGATACCGATGGACCATCGTTGGCTTGTCGAAAATCATCCCGATGATCGTCTCGTCCGCCGCGCCGAAGTCGTCGCCTGGCTCGGTCATCGCGTCTTTCGCGATGCGCTTCTCGTCGTCTGAGCCGCTCGCGAGAAGCTGCGCGCGCTTTTCGATGATCTTCGCGCAGGCGTCGGCGTAGCTGATCCGCGGGAAGGGCTTCGTGACGTTCTCGAGCTTGGTGACGTCGCGCCCTAAAATATCTAGCCACTTGCGCGCGCGGGTCAGGCATCGCTCCACGACGTAGCTGAGGAAGTCCTCGCAAAGGTCCATCACGTCATCGAGTCCGGCGTACGCCATCTCCGGCTCTACCATCCAGAACTCCGTCAAATGTCGGCGGGTTTTCGACTTCTCGGCGCGGAACGTCGGCCCGAAGCAGTAGGTCTTGCCGTGCGCCATGCACGTCGCCTCGTTGTAGAGCTGACCCGACTGCGTCAGATACGCCTTCTCGTCGAAGTAATCGACCTCGAAGAGGTTCGTGGTGCCCTCGCACGCATTCGGCGTGAAGATGGGCGAGTCTACAAGGATGAATTCGCGCTCGTAGAAGAAATCGCGGATGGCCTGCACGACCTCGTTCCTGATGCGCAGCGTCGCGTGAGGGATCTTGCTCCTGATCCAGAGATGCCGGTTATCGAGCAGGTGATCGATATTCGGCGTGTCTTCCTGAATTGCGATCGGGTAGTTTTCCTCGGCCTCGCTGACGACCTTCACGTCCTTCACGCCGATTTCGAAGCCGCCCTGGCTGCGCTCGTCTTTTTTGACCACGCCTGTGACCTGGATGGAGCTTTCGTAGGTCAGCTTTTCGAGGCGAGCGAAAAGCTCCGGGTCCATATCCGGCCTAAAGCACACGCACTGCACGTGGCCGGTGCCGTCGCGGAGGATGAGGAAAAGCAGCTTTCCCTTGCCCCTTCGGTTGTAGAGCCAGCCGCGGAGGGTGACTTCCTGATCGACGAAATTTTCGAGTTTCGAGATGCTTGCGAGTTGCATAAGAGTCAGTGGACAGGGGTTAATGGTCAGACATTTTCGCAATGTTAACCCGGTGGCATACCGTGTTCAAAGTCAGAGGGACAAAATGATGCGGACAACCCGACGAGAAATTCTATGAGCGCAGGTCGAAGAACTTTGGAGCGACAGCGGAAACCGACTTGAAGTTGCTGTCCGCAGTTACGATGCAGTCACAGCGATGATGCTTTGCTATGCTAAGATGGATAGCATCCATAGCGTGTAGATGTTCAGTTTGAAGAATTTTTAGAGCATCTTCGAAAATACCAGAATGAATCGAAAGGTGTTTCGCCAGCCCAAGAACTGCGCGGTATGCGTTTATCAGCCCACGATCATTTGTCCGATACGGCTTTACGAGCACTTCGAGTAAAACCGCGTCAGAAATGCAGATTTCGTATTCCGGCTCGATTTCGGCCTCGATAAAAGCGTTGACTTTCGACTTGTACGAAGAAATTCCTTCCAGGCAGATGATCCAAATGGACGAATCGACGTATGCAAGTTTCATCTGGTTTCTTTAAAATCGCGAAGCTCATCCAAAATCACTTCAAGATTTTTTCCCGGAAGTTTCAGAGAGGCCGATTCTTTCTCGATCGCGGCTGAAATCGAACTCCAGTTGCCTTCCGTATGATTCTCCTCCGACTCGATAGTGAGTGTGACCTCCTCGCCTTCTTCGAGCTGAAGATCGCTTAGCGGTTCGAGAACCCCATGTCTGTATTTTGCTTTTATCGTCTTTTGCATTTCATAACCGAAAACTGGTAGACGAATTATATCACAAAACCTGGGGTAGATTGCACATCAAACCAACGTGCCATCCAATCTCGGTTCTGAATCCTGATTAATCCAGTTCGCCGCGCTCGCGGACGACGCGGTTGACGATGCCGTATGCGACGGCTTCGTCCGCGGAAAGCCAGAAGTCCCGGAGAACGTCTTCCTCGACCTTCACAAGCGTCTTGCCGGTCTCCTCAGCGACGATCTCGTTGTAGCGCTTCTTGATCTTGTTGATCTCGCGCGCGGTGATTTCGAGATCGCTTGCCTGCCCCATCGCGCCTGACGACGGCTGGTGAAGCATATACCGCGAATTCGGGAGCGACAGCCGGGAACCTTTGTCGCCTCCGAAGTAGATCATTATGCCCGCGCTCGCGATGATTCCCGCGCCGATGGTGCGCACGGGGCATTTGATGAATTTCAGCATGTCGAGAATCGCGAAGCCGGAGTCCGCGGACCCGCCTCCGGTATTGACGAAGACCGTAACCGGCGCGTTCGGGTCCTGGCGTTCGAGGAGCAGGAGCCGCGTAATAACCTTCCGGGCAAGACTGTCGGTGACCGCCTCGGAAATGAGGACCGTTCTCGACCTCAGGAGTTCCTTTTCAAAGCCTTTGTATTCTTCGTTTTGCAAGTGCTCTTCCTCCTCTTCGGGTTCCGGTTCTTCGGGTTCCTCCGGCTCGTCGTCGTCGTCATCATCGTCATCATCATCGTCGTCGTCCGACAAACGCGCGCTGATTTCGAGTTCGGCGAGGTCTCGTTCTTCTCTGGTCATTTCTCTCTCCACTCCGGAGTGTACAAGCCATTGGATTTTAGGGCAGCAGTCTTTCGATTCAATCAAAATCGAAACTAAGAATGATAGTCAGGGAGCAGGGAAGTCATAAAGCTCTCACCCCGGCACTTTTTGGCAGCCCGCCTCGCAGAACGCGCTAATCCCTGCGGCCCTGACGCTGCGCGGGAGTCAGAGGCGGATTGAAACGAAGATCGACGTAGCTGTAGCCTTCGAGGGTCTCGTTCATTCCGAGAATCGTTTCGAGATTCCTGAGCTTCGTCTCCGCGGTCGGCTCGCCGTATTGTCTTTCGGACTCGGGGAAGCCGTAGCGCACGGGGGCGCTGCCCTCCGGGGTGACGAGTATGAGGCACGGATCGACCGAAGCGTCCTTCGTCGGCGAGACCAGTCGGACGTCGATCGCGATCACGGGCAGTTTCTCGTACAGACCGTCGTCCTGGAGTTCCTTGTCGAGAACGATAGCGAGTCTGACCCCGTCGTCCTTCCAGCATCCGCCGACGGCTGCGGGTTCGCTCTGCACGCCGAGCACTGTCATAAGAGGCGCGACGAGTTCGCTTTTCAGAGTCGCGAGCTGATCCTCGTTATCGATGATTATCGGGATTCGATAGCCTTCGCCATCGATTATCGCGAAGCTGCCGGAGACGAGTTTCACCGCCACCCGTGGTTTCCGTAGCTTGAAATTGACGCTGATCGTCGCGGGATACCTGCGTTCGACGTTCGCGACGTAACTGACCCACGGACTCTGCTCGAAGCGTTTCGCGATTCTGTCGCAAAGGCCGCGTTCGAAAAGATTCATCGGGCCTTCCTTTTCGATGTTCGACGAAAGCTCGCTCAGAATGGCGGTTTCGAGCTTCGCGCCCCACTCGCCCTTCGCCCAACTCTGGACGTCCTTCACGCTTATGTCTATGGATTTCGGGTGGAGCTGGAACTCGGGAGACGACGACGCGTATCCCTCTAGCTTCGAGATCAGAAGGAACGTCAGCGTGATCGAAAGACCCATCAGCGCGATCTTGTAGAACCACGGATGCGAGGTCATCCCGCCCAGGAAGGAGAGGGATTTGTCCTTTATCTCCGTGAGGCTTTTCACGAGTTCGGTTTTCGTCTGCGTTTCCGATTTCTTTGATTTGCTCATCTTTGTATTCGGTGGTGAGTAGTGAGGCGTTATCTGCTATTTGCGAGCACCCGCGATTCGCCGCGGGACACCAGGGTCGAAAGTTCGAGAAGGTTCACGCAGAGTTCGTCGAACTCGATTCCCGCGGCCTTCGCGGCTTTCGGGAACAGACTCGTCGGCGTGAATCCGGGCAGGGTGTTCACTTCGAGCACGTATGGTTCGTTCTGCGGATTCAGCCGGACGTCGACACGAGCATAAACGCGACACCCGACGCATTCGTATGCCATTCGCGCGGCTATATCGATTCTTTCGCGCACGCCGACCGCAAGGGACGGATCGACGAAATACGTGCTTTCGCCAACCGTGTACTTCGCCTTGTAGTCGTAGAACGCGTGTCGTTCCGAGGCGGGCGCGATCTCGACTATCGGAAGGGTTCTCTCCCCGAGAACGCTCACAGTCAGTTCGCGGCCCGGGATGAACTCCTCTATGAGCGCGCACTCGCCGCCGAGGCTGAAAACGTCCGCGATAGCTTCGCGGAGAGCTTTCGGGTCATCGACAACGTGTATGCCGACCGAGCTTCCAAGATTGCTCGGCTTGACGACCAATCTGCAATCCGGCTCGAACGCCGCGTTTTTGATGTTCGGTACTTCCGATGGATCTCTGACGACCAGATAGCTCGGAGTCTTAACGCCTGCGCGGGAGAAGTTCATCTTCGAAAGCACCTTGTCCATCGCGATCCTGCTCGCTTCGCTTCCGGAGCCGGTGTACGGAACTTCGCGCTCTTCGAGAACCTGCTGAATCGTTCCATCCTCGCCGAAGCCGCCGTGGAGCGCGATGAACGCCGCGTCGTATCTGTCCGGACTGAGCCTTTGGTCCGACGGGTCCGTGACGTCGAGGAGGTCGACCGTGTCGTATCTGCTTCTTAGCGCGCGGTGGATCGCCTTTCCCGTGACGAGGGAAATCTGGCGCTCGGGGCTGTCGCCTCCGTAGACGATCGCGATTCTGTGAAATTCCCGTGGCATTTTGATCCTTGTAGTTCGTGTCCGTAACTGTGGCGCTCTCGAATTCGGGAAATAGCGGCTGGTCGCTTGAGAGTGACGATCTGCTGCTTCGCTTACCGTCGGCGGCTAGCTGCTATTTGCCGGAAGAGCGGACCCGGAGGCGGGACGAATCCCGCCCCCGATCCTAATTCGCCCTATCTGAATTCGAGGGTCAACCAATCGCCTTCACCGGCTTCGCGGCGTCGACGTAGTTCTTCTTGTTGCCCTTCAGGTAGCCGAGCTTCGCGTTCGACACGCGCTCGTACTCTTCGACGAAGATTTCGAGGGTCGAAATCACCGCGACGAGATCCTGACGGTGTACGGGAATGAGATCGCCTTCGTGGAGATCGAGTTCCCTCGAAAGCAGGTTGATCGTGACCCTGACGGGCTGGAGCTTCCGAGCGATGAAATCGTCGAGGCTCATGCCCTTGCTGTTTGGCTGTGTGTTCATTCAAAACTCCTTGGGATTTATGGGGACTAAAAGCCTGAACCAGGCGAAATTATTTGAGAAGCGTTTCACGTCTGCAAGGAGGCCGTTCCCAATCAGCTCTTCCAGACTTGAATTTCAAGTGACAGATTTACTCCATGCAGCCGTGAAACGACCTCCCGAATTTCTTCTATAAGCGCGCTGACGTCCTCGTACGTCGCGCCGCCGCGATTGATGATGAAGTTTGCGTGCTTCGATGAAACCTCCGCGCCACCGCGACAGCGTCCTTTCAGACCCGACGCTTCGACGAGTTTGCCGGCGCTCGCGCCCTCCGGATTCCTGAAAATGCAGCCCGCGCTCTTCGCCGTCAGAGGCTGCGCGATCGACTTCCTACGAAGGTGATCCTTGTAGAGTTCCCGCGCTTCGTCGCGACTTCCGCCGTCGATCGAAAGCGTAGCGCCGAGGACGATCAGACTTCCGAGGTTCGACGTGCGATACCCGAACCCCGCGTCATCGTGGCTGATGCTCAGGAATTCGCCGGTAGTCCGGTCGACGCAAACGATCGACTCCACGAACTTCCCGAACCCGGTGACAGGCGATCCCGCGTTCATCCTGATCGCGCCGCCTACGGTTCCTGGGATTCCCGCGAAGCTTGCGAGTTCGGTCGATCCAAGCTTCACGCCGCTCGCGACGACCCCCGGAAGACTCGCGCCTGCGTCCGCGGAAATCAGGTACTTTCCTTCGCTTGATTTCAGATAGTGGAAGTCGCGCATCTTTCGAAGCGACAGCACGAGCGCGTCGTGGGGCCCGTCGCCGACGAGGAGATTCGATCCGCCGCCAAGAACTTTGATTTCGATCGACCTCGTCTGCGCGAATCTGAAAGCGCTCGCGACGCCCTCCGACGTCTCCGGCTCCGCGAAGAACCGCGCGGGACCGCCCACCCGGAGCGTCGTTCTTTCCGCCAGACTCACGTTCTCAAGGACGACCTCCGTCTCCGGCTGCTCCGCTCGCGGCTTTCGTGACGAATACTCGTAGAACGATACCAGCGATCCCGCGACTTGCTGCCTCCGCGCAGACGCTTCAGCGGGATGGATAATCAGCTCAGGCGAAGGGACATGATCTGACTTCGGGACTGCGGTCATTGGCGGGAAAGTGACTTTGTTGGTGGGAAAATGCGATTCAAAAAGAATCGGCGGGGAGGAGCGCGAGGCGGCGCTCCGAACACATATCGACAATTCTGGTCGCGTGGTTGAGCGTTCTTTCGAAACCAGCGAATTTTTCTCTAATCCCACGACCGCAAGCGAAGCGAGCTGCCGCAAAGTAGCGCGTCCGTCCCGGCGGCATGCGGGCGTCCTCGCCTCATCATACTACGCATCTTCGCCTCTGTTTCCGAGCAACCACCCAGCCCACATATCGAGGAACTTTTCGACGCCCCTGCCAAGCGTGAGCCAGCCGGGATCGCCGTTCCTTTTCAGGTGACCGCCGAGGCCTGCGATAGCCCAGGTTGCTTCTTTCACCGTGGGAGATTCGCGCGCGCGGGCGGCGATCCTTTCTTCGTGCTCGTCGCGCGCTTCAAAGAGTTTGCGTGCTTCGATTCGCCCTCACCCCGGCCCGTCACACGAGGCAATC
>JANLHZ010000293.1 GCA_024653775.1 Planctomycetota bacterium
GATGTACAATAATATGTCCCTCGTGAGGTCGAACGTGAAAACGCTCCTCGATATCATACTCGCGCGCTACGGAGCGAGAATCACCGCTCCAATGGCTCTCGGAACCCTGCTCGGAATGTTCGGATACGAATTCACCCGCGGTAACGGAATCGACGGCAAAATCATGGTCGAAAACAGCACGATTTTAAGTACTGTGCTGAACGTCTTCGCGCCTCCTCCGGTGGATGCGACGCTCTCCGTAATTACCGTCAGCATCCCGAGGTGAAAATGACTTATTTAACACCAACGGAATTCGAATACTTCATAAAACTCGACGTTCCCGAGCAGGAAATATATTTGATACGCAAAGAAGCTCGCCAATTCCTGCAAAGCAATGAAAGCGATAGTGAACGCCTTGATCCCGCTGGAATAGACGACAAAGGGTCAGTTCCGATTTCTGCAATTCCTGAATTTAATGCCATTGAACGTACTAAAGAAATTGACCACGGCCAAGAGATGATGCCGATCATAAAGATTGACCAAGAAAATTTGATACATGAAAAACTTGACCGGATTCCTTCCAGCGTGAGAGACGGAATTTCATTTATGGAAAAGAATGAAAGTCAGGTTAATTCACGACCGGTAAGTAGAAATGTGCTGGGTCTAAAGACTCGTGTCTCTACTTGTACATTTGAAGTTCTTGTCGGTGCTTACATTCCAGAGAAGTATATCGATGACCCATCTGATATTGGCCTGATTTCGTGGTACGAATTCGAGGGTGACGACCGAGGACCGGCAAGTAGCTCGGCAGAAACACAAACAAAAAGCCGAGTGTGGATGAAGTATAAAATTGATTTTTGCAATCAGCAGCAGTTGTTTTCATATGGCATTGGGACAACTCGTCGAGTTAAGTTGGAATATGCCAGATCATCGTATTACGGCATTCCGATCGTTAGGCCGTCTATAGTGAAAAGAGAAGAAGCAAGGGCCTCCGGCGCACATACGACTGGTAACGCGGTATTTCCAAATAATTGCAAGGTAGAAATCCACATGGAATCTGCCGAAAGCAATCCATTTATTTCTTTAGCCCCAGCTATCGACATTGTTTTTGATATGAATGCGTGGCTTTCTGACGGGACGATTTACTGGAATTTTACAATGAAACATGATGGATTTCCAAATTATGAAGTTTGGATTTCTGGCGGCGATGACTGGGTGCAGCAAGCGCCTCAGGCTGTATACTCGTTTGATCATGTGGCACACGGACAAGTGCCACTGTCATTACTTCCAGATGCTGAATGGACTAAAGAGATGTCAGGAACAATTTCAAATTTAGTCTGCAATTGCTGCCCAACAAAGAATGAATAACAGATAAAGGATCAAGTTGATAAATGGTCGATACTACGATTGAAAACAGTTTCTTGAAAAAGTTATTATTTGGCGCATTGGTAATTGTTACGGCCGTTACAAATATGTTAGAGTCATACGCAGCAGGTCCAGTTAGTCCTGGTGCTCTTTGGAATATTGCTATGTTGTTTTCTCGGTTTGGGTTCCTTGCGATGGTAACGTCCGGGATATTGATGCTTTTTATCAGGTATCAGTTGGCGATGGAAATATGTCTTATTGCAACTTTGATGATGTGGTCTACACAGTGGTGGTTTTTAATGGGATTTATCAAAGGCATAATAGGTGGATCATTGTCTTCTATTCTCTTTGTCATCCCCCAGGTGCTTTTGTTGGTTGTTTTATTTGTTTCAATAAAAGGTTTTGCCACAACTGATGATGCAAGCAATAGCAATAGTTTTCGGTAGATGCTTTATAGCTATTGAGCGTGCATGGAATTCGTTTTTCCATAACTACCATTATACCAATGACTTACAGTAAACTTAAAAACGCTTTTGACGGAACGGTACTTTGACCGTGGCGGCGAAGACAGATTGGAACTATATCCAAAGTACGAATTCGACTATAAAATATGCCACTCGGAGGAGTGCCCAAGCTTACCAAAGGAGGACATCAATCCCAGTGACAACGTGGGTGCGGGTTTTGTGATTAGATCGGCTGAGATTACTGAAACCGGGAGTTTTCAGGAGTGGAATAAATGAAAAATCGAAGGCTCATAAAACGGATAATAATGATTTCGGTTTTCATTCTTCTAATAGCAGGCGGTGCGCGTCTTTACTGGTATCTATTCATCTACAATCCAGACTACCACCGGTACGCTTTGATCAAGCAGACCATTGAGAATCAAAAAATTCCGGAGTCTTGGTCCGGTAATTTTAGAGTCGAATCTAAACTAAACGCAGACAGTATTGAAATATTTATCCGGTCAGTCAATGAGGCCGTGTTCAATATCCGATACGATGAATGCGAAATTCGCGATCATTTTGGGCGACCTGTTTCAACCTATGTAACTCATTATAGGTTACAGCTTAGTGAAACTCAATTGGGTTGGTTTAAATGGGTTCCTAACTGGCAACGTCTCGATCAACCAGATACAAATAATAACAAGTACTATTTTGAATTGGTTCGACGTATAGGCTTGAAACGAGCTTCATTTTGCCGTCCGGATACTAATCATGGAATGTGGGAATACAATATCTTTCCATTGCGTGATGGATTCGGGCCGGATTCGAAGACAGAAGATTTCTTTGGCGAACGGTTCGTTGCGCACATTGTTATCGAAATGAACGATGAAGTTGGTTCGTTCGATTTTGTGAATATGATGTACGCGTTTTCCAACGTTGTAAGCAAGACTAGTGTTGTTGACGGTCATAATGTACACGCTCAGTTAACATTGTATAGTGGCAAAGTGTAGGTTGAAAAATAGCAACATTTTAAGGGTTGTTTAATGCCTTCAAACCTTAGGTTTTTCCGTTTCGACTTGAGCCAGAATCCGGTGGATTCGTTGATTTACGTCAAGGCGAATACGCTGCAGATCGAGCTTGAAGCTCCGGGTCCGCTCACGAGGCTGGGATTCATTCAGGTGGATAACAATCCGCCGATTCCGGTTTTCGACGCAACCGACCTCAATCTTGGATTCGTGCAGGACATCGAGCGCGTTCATCTGCGCTTTTATCAGGAAGCCGCGCCGGGGTATTCGCTGGTACTCACCGCAAGCACCGCCGCGAAGCTCGTCGTCGGGTAGTTTTCTATTCCCCACGATTAAAGTTTGAACCTTTCTTCGTCGAAAGATGACCTGAGCTTCGTTCTCTCATCCCGGGAGGACCGATATTCATCCGCCTACGATGATCCGCGAATATTTTAATCAGTCGAAAAACCTCGCCGTGAGCTATCTGTACGTGATGCCCGTACTCGTGCTCTACACCGCGGGTCTTAGCCTCGCGAGCGAATCGCAGGCGTCGCGGACGAATTCCATCGCCGACCTTTTTCTATGGATCGCGGACCAGTTCGGCCATCAGAACATTTTCAACGCGCTGATTTTCGCGGGAATTTTCGTCAGCCTCGTCTACCTCAAAAAGACCGAAACCGGAGTGTCGCTCAAATGGTTTCCGCTTGTCCTCGTCGAAAGCGTCGGCTATTCGTTTCTGTTCCTCGCGTTCGCGACGTTCTATTCCGCGAACCTTCTTTCGCTCGGGCAGGGCGAAGGCGAAATGACGCTCTATTTCGACGTCGTTCTTAGTTTCGGCGCGGGCATTTACGAGGAACTCTTTTTCAGGCTGATCCTTCTCACGGGACTTGTAAACTTTTTCAGATTCGTGATGCGCCGCGACACTCATCACGAGTCGGCGGACGAGCCTAGCGTCTACATTCTCGCGATCGCGACGCAGGCGATCCTGTTTTCGCTCGCGCATCATTTCGTGCGCACATCGAGCGGAGGGCTCGACCTCGTTATCGACAACACTCCGCTGTTCGTCTTCCGCGCGGTCTGCGGCGTTCTGTTCGCGTCGCTTTTCCTCGCGCGAGGCTTCGCGGTCGCGGTTTACACCCACGTGTTCTACGACGTCATCGTGACTCTGATTAACCGAGGAATCATGTAGAAATGGCGCTGATTCTTTACTTTTGATTCCTTGGACCGAAAAATAAATCTGCGTCATTCGCGAAATCCGCAGATGTTTCCAATGAAAATCAAAAATCAAAAATCAAAAATCAGAATTCGATTTCGTGGTATTGCCGCGCTCTCGATCTGCGTGGGAATTGCGGTCTACTTGTTTTACGACGACATTTTCGTCTCGAATTTCGCGACGCCGCTGATTCCGGAAGTCGCTGCCCAGTACGGCATCGATCCGTGTCTGCTTGCAGCGGTGATCGAGGTGGAATCCGCCGGGCAGCCAGACGTGGTCTCGCGGTCCGGAGCGGTCGGACTGATGCAGATCATGCCGGACACCGCGAAATGGCTCGCGCAGACCCGGGGCTGGAATCACGACGAATCCAGACTCTCCGACCCTGGCTACAACCTGCATCTCGGTTCGTACTATCTGGCAATGCTGCTCGAACGACACTGCGGGGACGTCGCGCTCGCTCTCGCGGCGTACAACGCTGGCCCGGGGAACGTCGATAAGTGGATGAACGCCCACCCCGGCACGAACTCTCTGGAACTGATCAATACGTACGCATTCACCGAGACGCGCGAATACGTTGGCAAAGTTCTTCGTATCCGTGATTATTTTCGAGCGCGGCAGAGCGATGTCGGCTGGTCGCTACCTCTGATTCGACGTCTGACATAGGCAGGCTCCGTCATGCGTATGCGCGCGCAATATATTGTGCACACCGTAAGGCGCAAGGTGCAAAATATAAAGCATACGCTTTAATTTTTTTCAACTTTCACTTTCATTTCCAAATAATTCTCAAGAACCTCTCTCGGGGGTGCCGATAAATGAAATAGAAGTTGCGAGTCCTAATCAGACTCGTGACCTCGAGTCGATTCCATTTTTATGGAGAGGAGTAAAATGACACTCGGGGAAATCAACAGCCCTCGTGCAAACGACGTTTCACGTCCGCGCGAGGCATCTGGTAAATCCAGAACGCCTGAGAAGTCGGAAGATGTCAAATCGTCTGGTTCCGGAAGTCACGATGACGTTCAGATTTCCGTTGCCGGCCGCCTTGCCGAAGAGGTGAACGCGGTCGCACGTGAAGTTAGAGCGTCGTTTAACGAAGTCCGGTATGATCGGATAGAAGACGTCAGACGTAAACTACAGGCTGGAACTTACGAAGATCCGGTTTATCTTGAAGCCGCTGTCGGCAAGCTTATCGACAACGAAATTCAGGATCTGATGCTCTCGTAAGCGATCTTTAAAGTTTAGATTCGAAAAAAGCGTCCTCAAAAGGGACGCTTTTTTTGTATAACCACAGGTTGATAGAATCATTGTCCGAGGCTAATATTCGAGGTCTTTCCGGGCCCTTAGCTCAGTTGGTTAGAGCAGTGGACTCATAATCCATTGGTCGCTGGTTCAAGTCCAGCAGGGCCTACTTTCACTTTTTGTCGATCCAGAAGACCTCGAAAGGACGCCGCGGGTGCAGGATGAATGCCGCCATAACCTTCAGTCGGGTAACGAAGGTCTTCCAGCATAGACAGGTTGCGCTCGCGGACGTCAGCTTCGAGGTCCCGAAGGGAGTAACCGTCGGACTGCTCGGCGCGAACGGCGCGGGGAAATCCACCGCGATCAGAATCGCGCTCGGACTCATAACCGCAAGCGCAGGCGACGTCCAGGTCTTTGGCGAAGCGATGCACCCGGGCGCGAAGTCTCTCCGCCAGAGAATGGGTTTTCTGTCCGACGATCCGGCGTATCCGCGTGATCTCACCGCGATCAGCTACCTCGCGTTCGTCGGCAAGTGCTTCGGTATGCCACGCAAGGAACGCCTCGGAAGGATGGGGACGCTGCTTCGCGCGGTCGGGCTTACCGACGACGCCGGGCGGAAGATCGGAACCTTTTCGACGGGCATGAAGACCCGCCTCGGCATTGCCGCGTCGCTTATGAACGATCCGGAGATTCTGATCTGGGACGAACCGACGTCGGGACTCGATCCGATAAGTCGCCGGCAAACGCTCGATCTTCTCGACGAATATCACGGAAAGAAAACGATCGTCCTGAGTTCGCACATTCTTGGCGACGTGGACCGCGTTTGCGACAGACTTCTCGTCCTGAATCAGGGTCAGGTACTCTTCGACGGGCATCGCGGGGAGTTGGAGAATCAGACTCGCGAATTCATCCTCGAGCTTCGACTCGAAGGCGCGGTGGGGGACTTCCGCGCGGCCATGCGATCTAGGCTCGGCCGCGAAGACCTCTGTCAGGACGGCGGGACGGTGCGGATCGAACTTTCAGGCGCGGGCGAACTGCATCTGACGGTCGAGTCGCTGCTTGCGCTCGCAAAGGAAACCGGCGTCACAATCGCAGGGATCAACTCAACCTCCCGGCGGCTGGAAGACGCGTATCTGAAACTGATCTCGGAAGACGAGTATCGCGGACTGCTTCGCGTTGCGGAAAGTTGAACATAAAATTCGTACCGTCTACGAATTTTATGTATGATTAAAAATGCTGATTAAAATAATACGAATAATTCGTAGACGGCACGAATAAAATGTTCAGATGGCGATGTTGCAAAAAATTATCGGGCTTCGAGGATCGATCTCCTTCAGAGCGCTGCGGACGATAGCTGCGGCGGATTTGAGATCGATCGTGAGGTCTAAGCTGTGCTGGGGATTTTTCATCGTCAGTGCGCTGCTCACCACGCTTACTCTGAAGGGAATGCAGACGGGTGAGGAGCCAGCGATCAGGATGCTCGAGGCGGTCTACGGTACGTACATCATTATCTGGATGCACGCGGTGATTTTTATCGCCGGGTCGGCTCTGATGCGAGAGTCTGACTGCCTGATGGAAGGAATCCTCAGCCGCGGGATTACGCGAGGCGAATATATCGCGGGGAAGCTGGTCGCGAGGTCGATTGCGATTCTTTTCGTTGTCGGCGGTGTGCTTCTTCCCGCTGGATTCTGGGCAATCCGTCAGGACGCGCTCACCCGCACCGACACGGGTTTCGTCGCTTCGAACGAGTGGAACACCAAGGTCGAAGCTCACGATCCGCAGCAGCTCTATTCAGGCGCGGAAGGAAACATCATCGAGATGAAGGTGAAAAACGGAGATCAGGTCGACGCGGGTCAGGTGCTCATTCTGCTCGACGATCGAAGGCTGTTCGACGATCTCGAGTGGAAGCGCAGGGATCAGGAGAACGCGCGGCAGGAGGTCGAGAACGCGGAGCGGAGGGTCGAGGACGCGGAGCGTGCGGTCGTAGCCGCGGAGGAGACGCTCACCCAGTCGAGGCGCGAGTTCGAGGCGGCTCGTGCGAACACCGTCGGCGTCAGCGAAAACGATCGCGCGAAACTCGAGGACGCGGTCAACGGCCGGGAACGGGACCTGGAAACCGCGCGAAACCGCGTTCCTCTCGAGACGGCGTCGGTCGATCGCGCCCAGCGCGCGCATGACGTCGCGAGCGATCAGGTGCGGCAGGCCCGCGAGCGTCTGACCCACGCGGTGGTCGTGAGTCCGATCTCAGGCCACCTGATCGAGACGAAGGTCCAGAGCGGGCAGTGGGTTGCGCAGGGGACGCATCTGCTTACGGTCGCGCCGCTGTCGGAGTTCGAACTGCACGTGCCGGTGTACGATTTCGAGGACTTCCAGAGGCTGAAGGAAGGACTCACGGCGTACGTCACGGTCGAGGACACGGAATTCATCGGGAAGGTCGAACGCGTCGGCGCGACGACGGAACCGGACAAATGGCAGCGTCCCACGAATTTCGCGGTGGTACGTTTCAGCTCGAACGGCGCGCGCGGTCTGCTCGGACTCGGCGCGGAAGTCAAAATCGCGCTGCCTCCGCCCGAAGAGGACCGCACGATGGCGGACGAGATTTTCGACACGCTTACAGGTAGAGGCAAGGACGATCTGGACACGCGCACCGCGTCCGTGACGTATTTCTGGATGCTCGTCGGGTTTGCGAAGGTCATAGGCTGCGCGATGCTGCTCGTCACGCTTTCGCTCTTCGCGACGGCGCTGTTTCGTAGCGCGCTGTTCTCGATTCTGGGCGTCGTCGGACTCTGGCACGTTTCGAATCTGCTTTTCGATTTCGCCGGGCTTCCGGAGCTTTCGTACATCGAGATCATGGGCACGATGGACAAGGTGCTCGCGGGCGCGTCCGGCGCGGGCGACGAAATCGCAGCGCTATGCTGGCTCTACGGAATTTCCGCGGTCCTTGGCGTGCTGACGGTCTATGTCTTCACAAAGCGAGATCCGGTGAAGTGAGTACGCTTTCGTAGTGGCTTGTAAGGCGATTCTTTAATCCGCTCGCTACGATCTGGAAAATATGCTCTCACGAGCACACTACGAACGGATTTCCCCTATAGACCACGAATCTGTTTCAGAAGCTCGATGAATCCGGGTTTCCAGCCGTAGTCGGGAGACAGGACCCGCTGGTGCCAGATAACCGTCGCGACGCCCCGCACATTTTTGATTTCGTCCAGCCAGCGGGAGATCGCCGTTTCGAGGCTGGCGCTCGCGCTTAAGCTGTAATCGTAAATCTGGGAATCCATCAGAACCATCGGGATCGCCTCGATTCGCAACTTTTCGCCGGTGGATTCACAAACGGGATTATAGCGGAGCGCGCATCCGCTTCGGAATCCCGGGCGGTCGTTGAAGCCGAGGGTCGTATCGAGTTCGAACCCGGCGTCCTGCTGCGCGCGCCAGGTGTTTTCGAAACTGAACCGCAGCCAATGCTGACGGCAGGACTTGATTTCGATTCCAGCGGCATTTTCGATCTTCGACTTCTGCGCGCGCATCAGCTCCGCGTCCGCGAACGCGTCATAGCTCTGGTGCAGGCCGATGGTCCAGCCCAGTTCGCGCAGTTCCCTGATCTTGGACGAAATTCGCTCGGCGCTGACGTCGTAGGCGGGGTCGAGGATCATGTTCTTCATCGTGCGACGGAATCCGGGCGGCCCGCCGTAGAAGTTGAAATGACTTCGGACGCCGCGCTCCTCCTCGAGTGCGGCGACCTCGCCTAGCCTGAAATAGTCGGCGCGAGAGAAGAAGAACGAAAGCGCTTTCGCCATCCGCAAGGTGGATTTCAGCGGCGACATCCCGAGCATCAGCCGTAGCGCGTTGAAGGCGTGAAACGCGCTCTGTTTGAACCGCACTTCGAAGGTTTTCGAAAGCGCGTCCACGTCGTGCGTCACGATGATTTCCGCGGGGGGAAGCTCTCCGAAGAGCGCGATTTCGTCCGTCTGTCTGTCCCGCGCGATCTTCCTGCGCAGGTAAAGTCCGATGCGGTTCGCCCAGGCGTAATCGAACATCCGCGAATCCGCCTCGCGCAGTCTGTGCGCGAACGAATGCACCGGCCCGTGGATTTTTTCGTGCGCCCGTTCCCACGTCGAGTTGATGAACCAGAATGCCGCGCGGAGGAGGTCTACTTCTTCCGCGGTCGATTCACGCCCTTTGGCGCAGAACTTCAGAGGCACGAGGAGCTTTCCGTCCACGCCGACGTCTTTCGCGAATTCCGGAAGCGGGACCAGGGCAAGCTCCGGCGGGAACGTCTCGCCCTCCGTAGCTTCGACATCCGGACACGCGGACAGCACATCGGCCTCGTGCTCCGGAAAGTAGCGCGCGAGACTGCGAGCTGCGTGGGTTCTTGTCGCTTCGAAGTTCGTCAATCGCTTCCGCTGGATGTAGGAGCGCACGGCGTGCACCCTTGCTGCGGACGAGGACGTCCGCGGTCCCAGGAATGCGCAGACGGGACGTCTGCACTCCCGGATTATAGATTCGGGTTGAACTTGTTCCACTCCGAAATCGAAGGGAGCACCTTCAGGCTGCCTATGCACTCGTCGCGGAGTTTTACGAGGTGGTGGTAGCTTTCGCGCAGCGCCGCGTTGTCTGCGTCGTCGCCTTGCGGAATCTTGTAGCTGACGCCCTCCGGAGTGATGGTCGTATCGACCGCCATCATAATGTTTTTGAACTCGCCCTGATCGACGTACGTCCCGGCGGGCCAGCCGAACGGGTGGTTCCCTGAAATCCGCGCGCGGAGCATATCCACCGAACACTGCGCGGGACTCTGGAAGCTCGACCTGCCGCGGAGTTGGATGATCGCCTTTCCGCCCTGGCAGGTGTCGTCCTTGATCTTTTTCCAGTCGGCTTCCGAAAGCGTTCCCGAAGATATGACCTCTTTCAGCGACTTGCCTTTTACCTTGATGCCGCCGCCGAAGACGGCCATCTGCTCGCCGTGACCTCCGAACGTGCGGCAGCCGGTGACTTCGTCCGTGGCGACCCCGAGATGTTTCGAAAGATTCCTGCGGAGCCGCGTCGAATCCAGCGCTGCGAGAGTGAGCACGCGATCCTTCGCGAGTCCGCTGTAAACGAGAGTCGTCAGCCCGGTTATATCAGCGGGGTTGAAAATTATGATCGCTAGTTTCGCGTTCGGGCAGTACTTTTTTATGTCTTCGCCGAGGCCTTTGGCGATTTCGCAGTTCCCGGCGAGAAGGTCTTCGCGGGTCATTCCGTCTTTTCGCGGGGCGCCGCCGGAGGAGATGATGTATTCCGCGTCCTTCAGAACGTCACTGACGTTCGTCGAGAAGGTGACGGTTGCGTTCGGGAAGCCGCAGTGGAACATCTCCTCTGCCGCGCCTTCGAGTCCCTTTTCGAAGGGATCGTACATCGCGACGTTGCTCGTCGTTCCGGTGCAAAGAAGAATCTGTGCGAGGTTCGATCCGATCGCGCCCGCCGCGCCGAGAACCGCGACTTTCGAATTCGTCAGGTACTGCATCATTCGCTCCTTAATATATGAACGCCGTGAATAAAATCCGGGAAAACGTAGTTATTGAGTGTAATCTGACTATCCTACCTAATCTACTTGCGTGCAAGAGCATTCACATTTTGATAGAGTCGCGCATATGTTAAAACACAGCCCAACTTTTTTGGAAGGCGACGAGAATGGCAGCCACGATGCCCCGGGACCGCTAGAGGAACTCGCTCGCGGTCTTTTAGTCCACATCGGCGAAGATCCTGACCGTGAAGGACTTGTCAAAACTCCGCACAGATTTCGAAAAGCGTGGGAATATTTCACTCAGGGCTATAACGCGAATGTTGCGGACATCGTGGGCGATGCGATATTCACCGAGGACACGGACGAGATGGTTCTCGTGCGCGACATCGACTTCTTCACGATGTGCGAACATCACCTCGTTCCGTTTTTCGGGAAGGCGCACATCGCGTACATTCCAAACGGCAAGATCATTGGCCTTTCGAAGATTCCGAGGATAGTCGAGGTCTTTGCGCGAAGGCTCCAGGTTCAGGAGCGGATGACGCAGCAGATCGCGAAAGCCATCGAGGAAGCCCTGCGCCCCCAGGGAGTCGGCGTCGTCATAGAAGCGCTGCACCTTTGCATGGCGATGCGAGGCGTCGAGAAGCATCTTTCAAGCACCGTGACGAGCGCGCTTACAGGGTGTTTCCGCAGCGAAGAAAGCACTCGCGCAGAGTTCCTCAGCCTCGTCCGCAGCGGTAAGCTGATGTAGTCGGATCCGTCTTCGTACATTTTATTCGTGCCGTCTACGAATTATTTGTACGATCACGTCCCGGATTTCCTGGAATCGCGACGGATCGTTGCGCTCACAGCCGCACTCCTGAGATTCGCACTTAGAAACTATCTCAAGCGAGCGACATCGATAATTTGGAGCCGTCGAACGAAACGTTTGACGGCTTTTGCGGACGAGGACGTCCGCGGTCCCAGGTGCCTACGATAGTTTATTTTGTTCCGAGGCCTTAGATCAGCCCGAGCAGCTTTCTGCCGATCCACTCGACGATAAGGAAGCTCAGGACGAACGCGAGAATCATCACGTCGTTGTTCGTGTCTTTCCACCAGGGTCGCGGCGGCTTCTTGGTCGGGATTTCGCGGACCTCGCTCGCGATCGGCACTTCGTCGAGCGCGCTGAAGAAATGGAACGCGCGGGCGCTGCCTCCAAGCGGCGACGCGACATTTCGAAGCAACTCGATGTTCATCGTCGTGTCCCGGAACTCCCGGATTGGAACTTTCACCTCGAACCTGTGCGGCGATTCCTCGGAATCCGCGAGTCCCGGAATCCAGATTTCGTAAGTCCCAGCGCGGTGCGGCGAGAAGTCTCCGGAAAAGTTGGTCCCGGTTCCGTCGGTCTGATGGAGTTCGATTCTGTGCTCGAGGTTGTCGCCCTGATCCCTGCGATATAGCACGGGCAGGATCGTTTCGTCGCTGTGCCTTGAACTCGGCATCGGTATTTCGCGCCTAAGATTGACGCCTTCGAGCGCGCCGTAGATGGTCACCTGCTCTCCCAGTGAGTAGTTTTCCTTGTCGGTGTAGAGCTGGTAGCCTTCCTGCCTTTTCGAAAGGCTCTCGCTTGAAACGAAGCGGATCAGGTTCGACCAGAATGGATAGAAGTACTGATCGTCGTCCCACCACTGCCTGAACCGCCAGATTCCCTCGACCGCGATGAAGAACACGAGTCCGCTTCCGTAATAGTGATATGAGACGAGAGGGAACGCGCCGCGGCGGCTCTCCGCCTCGCGGTGTCGTACGAGAACGCTCGCAAGCTGCTTGACCTTCGTCGTCGGGTAGAACCAGTAAAACGGCGGCAGCGCGAAATACTCGGGATCGCCGTTCCAGAGGTAGAGGTTCTGCTGTTCATTTGGAAGCAGCCTGAGCGCTGGATGGCTCGCACCGTCGGGAGTCAGCACGTAATGCTGGGGAACGTGCTCCTTCACTTCGAATACGTTCGGCCCGGACTCGCTCAGGTCTACCGGAAGCAGCCTTTGAATGTAAGAATCGCTCGACGAGTACGAGCCTGGCATCGAGACCGGTCCCGCCTGCACGATGAGTCCGCCGTTGTTATCCTTCACGTACCGCCAGAGAAGTTCCTGAATCATCGGCGTCAGATAATTCGGCGGCACGTCGCCCAGAATGATGACGTCGTAGTAGAAAAGGTCGGTCGGAAGTTCCTTGCCTTCACCGGTGGGAATTTCTTCGAGGGGCATGTAGTTCGCGGTGCGATCCTCGTACATCCAGCCCGATATCGGCTGGTGCCAGCCCGTGTTAGCGCTCGTCAGGAAGCCGTAGTATTCGAGGTTCGGATCGCGCCTTAGAGCCTCGTTCAGGAACCTGAAATCGTACCTCGGTGGTCCGTCGATGTAGAGAACCCTGATCTTGCGGTCCTTGATCGTGATTGTTATCGGTTTGTAGTTGTTCTCGAATTTCTCTTCGCCTTCGAGGGCCCGCTTATTCACCATCACGTAGAACGTGTACGTTCCGGGCTTGAGGTCGGGCGGATTGGCGAACACTCCGGCTGGATCGTTCGCGTGGCGGAAATACTTGTTCGTCCCGAACCGGAGCGTGAACCTGCTTATACGTCCCGCTTCCGGAAGCTGGATGTCCACGCCGCGGCCGGGATTCTGATTCGCCGCCATGCCGCTTAGCGTCTCGAACGGAGTGATGTGATCCGCGTCTGGCGCGCCTTCGCAGAGATAGACCTCTGACGGCGTGTTCTCGCCAAAGCCTTCCGCGCGGATCGCCACGGAAAGCTGCACGATCTCTCCCTTGATGACCTCCCGCGGACCGCTGACTTCGAGCACCTCGACGTCCTTCTTTCTCTTGGAAGAACCGACCCCGACGGTATCGACGCGAATGTTCTGTTCGCCTTCGCGATAGATAGCGGACGTTTCGAGCGGGTCGGCGCCGTCGGTGTTCTGCCCGTCCGAGATAATGATTATCTGCACGATGCGCGCTTCCGCGTCGGCCATCATTACGCGATTGACCGCCTCGGAAATTCCATCGCCTATGCGCGTCTGGTTCCCCTGCGGCGAGACCGAATCGAGTCCGTCCGCGGTGATCTCGGTAAGAACGCCTGCGCCTTCCGCGAACCGCTGGTTGAAGAGGAACAGCTTCAGCTCGTTCTTCTCCTCGATCGCCTTCAGAAGCTCCCTCGAATACCTCTGCACGATGTTCCGGTCTGTGTGCGGCATCAGAAGCTCGGATGCTATATCGAACCTGCTCATACCGGAGCCTTTGATATTCACAAGATTCTGGTGGATGGTCTGCAGACGGGTGAGAGCCGCTTTCGAAAGGACATCGCCGAGTTTGACGTTCAACGCCGCGAATCTCTCGCGTAGCGACTCGACTTTCGTCTCGTTTTCCGGACTCAGAACCGCGAGCGCGACGCTGTGCCAATTTTCGCTCCGCTCTGACGCTTCGTACCTGATTTTGAAACTCTCGCCGAGGATTTTATCGAGTTCGCCCGGATTTTCCTCTGAAAGCGAATCCTTTCCCGCCGTCACGACCGCGGGCATGTCGAGCTTAGCCGAAAATTCCGCGACCTCGGACTCGCGCTGCTCGAACGCGCTGATCGCGATCTCGTCCGTGGAGGGAGGACCATCCGCGAGGAGCGCCACGATCTTCTCCTCGTCCTGGGCGCGGAAGGCTTCGTGGTACTCCTTCCATTCGCCGGTCTGGTCGACGAGTTCGAATAGCAGTCTCCGGTATCGCACGCCTTCGAGGATCTCGCGCGTTTGTTCGAGGTCGCGTTCGTCCTGATCCGCGTATTTGTCGGTGCGGACGCTCATCGAACTGGACGCGTCGACGAGAACAATCGTTGTGCTCTTCAGTTTGCGGATTTCGAGGCCTTCGATCACCGCCTGGAAAATCAGGAACAGAATGCTCGCGACGATCATCACGCGGATGAACGCGAGCATGGTTCTTCCGTGGCTCTTCGCGCTTTCGTGCTCGAGTTTGTAGAACGCCAGAATGAAGAGCACTCCGAAGGGAACGATCAGAAGCACCGTCGCCCACGCGGGTGGGATCGAAAGGAATTCGAAACTCGAAACGTCGCTGCTTGCGACCTTCGCGAGTCCGAAGAGGTCCGCGATTTTAGCCGCGAGGTCGTTTCCGCCGTAGCCCGCAAGAAGCGCCACGCCAAGAAACGGAAGCGAAAACGCGACTACGATCCAGCCGAGAATGAACGCGGTGACTCCTCCGAGTTTCGGGTCGGACTTGACGCCCTCGTCTTCTTCGGACGCGTCGCCTTCGAGCAGTCTTCGAACCCCCCGGCTGAAGAACGCGAGAAAGCCTGTCATGATGCCGAGAAAGAATCCAGAGGCGAACATCGCAAGCCCGAGGAGCGTCTTGATTGCGCCGCGGTATCCGGGTTCGTCGAAGCGGGTGACGATCGAGTAGATCAGCACGAGGTAGCACACGACGAAAACGTACCCGAGCACGGGAAGCAGTCCGTATCCGAGTCCGAGTCCGAGAAGCGCGGTGTAATCGAGGTTGAGCGCCGCTACGATTCTGTGCCCCATGATCACGAGAGGGACGAACGCGAGCGAAAGGCAGATGCCGCCCGTGATTGCGAGCGTCAGGACCCTCTCGCGCGGAATACGGATGTACGCGAACCAGAAGATGAGGAGAAGCAGCACGAGGCAGAGCACGCCTACGCCGAGTCCGAAGAACACTCCGTTCTCGCCCGTGAGGATTTCACCCCACTTGCCTAAGAACATCGAAAAGTCTCTGGCCTCTGCCACTGATTCTGCTGTCTGGAAGATGAATTTCATTCAGCCGCGTCTTTTTTTAGTCCTTGGAATTTAACGACTCACAATTAAAGCATGTATCTGAAAAAATTCCACGACTGTTAACTACTTTCTTCCAATGCGTGGTTCAATATGTCGAAAGACTTGTAAATCGGTTTTCCGCCGGCGCGGAAATTCATTTCCGGAGTTTATGATGTCAAATGAAGTTCCAGCGGAATTCGCGGATGCGGGTAAGGACTCGCCTGGGAAAGTCCGTGAGAGATCTGCGCCGCTTTTCGTAGGGACCGACTCCTCGGGTGAAGCCGTCGTTCTCCCGCCTTCGATGCTTCTCCGCCACGTTATGTGCCTCGGCTCCTCCGGAAGCGGCAAGACGGTTTTCTGCAAGGCGCTCGTCGAAGAATGCGTCCGCGCGGACGTTCCGGTGATCGCGCTCGATCCGCAGGGAGACATCGTCAGCCTCGCGCTTCGCGGTTCTCCGGAGGAACTAGCGAAACAAGGCGTCGATCCCTCTCTCGCCGAGGAGTATTTCGCCAAGGTCGAGGTCGCCATCTGGACTCCAGCGTCGAGGCTCGGGATTCCGCTCAGCCTGAATCCACTCGCGCTGGGCGGACTCGATGGTCTTGCCCATGAGGAGCGAATCCGCGAAATCAGCGCCATCAGCGCGTCCATCGCCGACCTTCTCGGCTACGATCTCCGCAAAAAGGAAGGCGGCTACGTCACGGCGATGTTCGACGTTGTCTTCGCGCACATTATGAAGGTCTCGCCCTCGGCAAGGGACATCAGCGATTTGATCGACCTGCTGGATAGCCTTCCGGATGGACTCGCGGAAGAGGTCGAGCGCGTTGCTGGAAACGGACTACGAAAGGAAGTCATCCGCAGGCTTGCGACGCTCACGATAGGCGGAAAGTCGCTGCTTTTCGAACTCGGGACGCCTATGTCCGTCGAAACTCTGCTCGGGAAGAACGACCAAAGCCCCGCGAACGGCAAAACGCGGCTGTCGATAATCTATCTGAACACGCTCGCATCGAAGGAGGAGAAGGCGTTTTTCGTGTCCCGTCTTTCGAGCGCGCTGTATAGCTGGATGCTCCGGAATCCATCGAAGGAGCCTCAGGCGATGCTTTACATCGACGAGGTCGCCGCGTTCCTGCCTCCGGTGATCAAAACGGCGTGCAAGGAAAGTCTCGTTACGCTGTTCAAGCAGGCCCGCAAATACGGCGTTTCGTGCCTCCTCGCTACGCAGAACCCCGGAGACCTCGATTACAAGGCGCTTTCGCAGTTCTCGACCTGGAACCTCGGACGGCTTGTTGCGAATCAGGATCGCGAAAAGGTCAAGGGATTCCTGAAATCGCTTTCCGGGAGCGACGCGGAACGAATCGTCGACCGCCTTTCCGGACTCGGTCCGGGCGAGTTCGTGCTGCTCGCGCCAGATCTTCGCGAGGATCCGATAGAGCTGAAGGTCCGCTGGCTCGCAAGCGATCATCGAACCATCGACAGCGACGGCATTCCATCGCTCGTTCCCGATGAACTTCGCGCGCTTCTTTGCCCGAAGCAAAAGGCGCAAGACAGCCAGGTAAGGCTCGACGAAGTCGCGGAGGCAGTGGAATCCAGGAAGGAAAGCGATTCTTCGGACGTCGATTCCGAAGAAGCCGAAGAGACTTCGCTAGCGGAAGACAAAAATCGCGCTCTTGCGAAAGCTGTAGAGATTCTGCTTTCGCAGCGCGAGGCGCTCTGCGCGGAGACCCTCGCGAACCTGACGGGCGCGAGCGCACAGTATCTGAAAAAGCAGCTCAATAAAGCCGCTGAGGAAGGCGTGATTCAGCGTTACGATCGCTCCCGGCCGCACGTTTATTTCCACACCGACGTCAAACTCCGCCCGGAATTCGGATTGCGTTCACAGGTGCTCGCCGCGTCGATGAACGTAGTCGAGGCGAAGGCGCGGACACTCGCGGAACGTCATCTCGATACCAAATTCCTCGTGATGAAATCCGAGACTATCAGCCGCGCGAGGCTCATCCAGTTTCCGCTTTATCAGATCGGGTTCGCGGGAGAAATGACCGAGGGTTTCATTTTCAAGTCGCTAACGAAGCGCGACGATTTCCTTTATCTCGACGCGCGGAAACTCAAAACGCTTTTCCTGAACTCCACCGGCTGGCACTTCAAGGATACCGCGACCGAGAATCTTCTCAAGGTTGACGACCTCGACGGCAGGATGAAAACAAAAATCGTCGATCCGGGCGCGCTCGATCTCAGCCCGCAGATGCTCGAAGGTCTGAAAACTCCTGAGGAAGCGGTGAAAGCATTCAAGCGCAAGTACGAGCCGGAAGTGCTCTCTTCCGTGCTGATGTTCATGCCTGTGTGGCAGATAACCGCGAGAAATGGCGATTCCGGCAAGGAACGGGAAATTCATATCGACGCTGTGATCGGCAGCCTCTTTGAATTGCCTTGAAGCGCAAATGCCCGCGGATTATGATTTTGACAGCTTACGCGTAGCTTGGCGGAACCCACGCGTTCACCAGTTTCACGCCCATTCCTTTTCAAGGAAACTTATGTCCCACAATATTAATGTCGAAATCGACTACTCGCGAATGATGTCGGATGCCGTCGGGAATGAACACGGTATCTCGGATGCCGAAATGGCGCAAATCGCTTCCAGAAAGCCATCGATCGACAAATGGCTGTCGGAATTCCGCGGTGCGGGGAAGGCGGACAATCCGACAACGTTCTTCGACCTCCCGGACAAAACGGAAGAAGCTAAACTAATATCGGACCGAATCGGCGAACTGCGCGATAAATTCGATACCTTCGTCGTTCTCGGCATAGGCGGTTCCGCGCTCGGAAACACCTGTCTCAGGACCGCGCTATGTCACCCGTTCCACAATCGGCTTGAAGCTCCCGAACGTAAAGGAATGCGCGTCGAGGTGCTCGATAACGTCGATCCGGACCTGATGGCGGGCGCATTCGATATTTTCGACCCCGAACGCACGGTTTTCAACGTCATAACTAAGAGCGGCAGCACAGCGGAAACTATGTCGCAGCTTCTTTTCGCGACGAGTTGGCTGAAGGAGCGACTAGGGGATCGATGGAAAAGCCATATTATTGCGACCACCGACGAAAAAAAAGGAAGCCTTCGAAGAATCGCGGATATCGAAGGAATAGAAACGTTTATAGTTCCTGGCGGTGTCGGAGGTCGGTTCAGCGTCCTTTCGCCGGTCGGACTGATCTCCAGCGCCGCCGCGGGAATCGATATCGTCGAGCTTCTTGAAGGTTCCGCCGCGATGAAATCCGCCTGTGAGGAATCGTCGCTCGAAAAGAATCCCGGCGCGCTTCTCGCGTCGCTGTACTATCTTGCGGGAGAAAACCACGGAAAGCACATTGCCGTGATGATGCCATATTCTCAGCGTCTGAGGGATTTCGCCGACTGGTTCCGTCAGCTTTGGGCCGAAAGCACGGGCAAACGCTGGAACCTCTCAAGGTCGAAGGAAGTATATGCCGGACAGACTCCGGTGAAAGCCCTCGGCGTGACGGATCAGCATAGCCAGGTTCAGCTATACATTGAGGGTCCGAATAATAAGACTATAACTCTGTTTTCCGTCGAAGACTATGAGTCGTCCGTGACTATACCCGCGGAACACGAATATATAGACGATCTTTCGTACCTCCACGGACGGTTGTTCAGCGATCTTTTCGCTGCGGAGCGTATCGGAACGGAATACGCGCTGACCGCGGCGAATCGTCCGAATCTGACTATATCCATTCCGAAGGTTAACCCGCGTACGGTGGGCGAGCTGATATTCCTTTATGAATACGTTACAGCTTATGCCTGCCTTCTCTACGACGTCGATCCTTTCGACCAGCCCGGCGTGGAACTCGGCAAGGACGTCACCTATGCTCAGATGGGAAAGAAAGGCTATGATAAACTTCTCGCGACCTTTAACGAATCGAGAAATAAAATCAGAGCCAGAAAATTCCGTGACGCGTAATCTGTTGTTTGCATTCGTCTTTTCGATCTTCGCGAATTCCTGCGCGGAGGGGCAGTTTCAAAATCGTGGATCGTATTTCGAGAGACATCAAAGCAGCGATATCGACATTGATATCGAAGTTCGGAAGCTATTGACGACGTTGTCCGACGAGTATGCGCTTAGAATCGATATTATATGTAGATCCGGCGTCGTAACCCTGAAAGGCGAAGTCGATAATCAGGACGACTATAATATTATTTCACGGAAAACCGTTCAGATTCCGGGTGTTTCGCGACTGGTATGCGAACTGACGGTTAAGCCGGATCAATAGTATATACTATCGGAGCAATGCGGAATCGACGTACCATTCGACGTTTTCGTGAGTTTGAAGGTATGATGCGGGACAGGACGCGTCTATAGTTCCGAATACTGCTTGCTCGAAAGCATGTTTTTTTGTTTTGCCGAAGCATAGAACTATAATCCTATTTGAAGAAAGTATTTCCCTCGGACCTATAGTACAGGCCTTTCGCGGCATTTCATCGAAAGAATATCCGAACGCTTCGAAGTTGGCTTTATAATTGTCGATTATCGTTCCTTCGGATAGATTCACGACCCTTATACTATCCTCGATCATTGTTCCCGGTTCATTGAATGCTATATGGCCGTTTTTACCTATGCCTAGAATTGTTATAAGCTCGCCGCCGGAGCATGCCAGCTCGGTCCGATATTGTTCCAGGCCGTCCTCGCGATGTGGGACGAGGCGGACCTGGCTATCGACGTCGATCCCAAGTGGCCTAAACAGGTTGTCGCTGAGATACCTCGCGAAACTCTGGTCCTTTCCTTCCGGAAGGGCTGGGTCCATTTCTATACCATAGTATTCGTCAAGATTGAAGAACCGCACGCCGCGAAGGTCGATCGCGCGATCCTGATTTGTCCGGCAGAATTCCCGATAGAATTCAACCATCGTGCCTCCAGTCGCGCACACGAGTTTTGCGCTGTTTCCGTCGAGCGAATCCGCGATCTGTTCCGCCGCGGCGGTTTTTGCCTCCAGTTGATTTTCAAAAACGCGAATTTTCATGAACGATCCGGATCGAGGTGTCCAGCGCAATTTAGCAGGTTGCCGACATTCTGGCGATAGGGAACAAAATTTCTCCATGGGCGATTTTGCTTGTATTATTGTGATTTTGTTTTAGAATCGTACTTCACAGATATTAGGGAAAATTTGCCCTGACAGACGCCCCCGCGTTTCTTAGGACCTGGTGAATAGTATGCGCTTGTCTCTTCTTTACGTGAGTCTTTTCGCTTCGAGCTTTCTCGCTTGCGGTTCCGAGGAACCGGCTCCCCAGCCGGGACCGAATGAGGGCTGGAATCAGCCGGCGGATAATTCCGGCGGTTTTGGCGCTCAGCCCGCGCCGCAGCCTGCTCAGAACGGTTTCGGCGCGCAGGACAATAGCGGCTGGCAGGCTCCTGCGCAGACCCCGCAGCAACCCGCGCCGGCTCCGGCGAATAATGGCGCAGCGGATCCCTGGGGAGCTTCGACTGCGAATACCGCCGCGCCCGCGCCTCAGCAGCAGCCTGGTGGTTGGGATACCGCTCCTGCGCCGGCTCCGGCGAATAACGTAGTCAATAACGGCGGCGGCTGGGATAACAGCGGCGCTGGTACGAACGAAATCGATTGGGGCGCCGGGCAGGACGAGTGGAATTCGCAGACGAGTTTCACTTCGTCACAGCCGCAGGAGCCGCCGAGGCTGGTGATCAACGCGAGGACTCGCGTCAATCGTGCGCCGGAAAATGCCGGCGAAAGCGTCGGCCTCGCGGGCGCGGAAGCGGGAATGCTCGGGGCGGATTCGCTGCTGGACCAGCCCGGCGTCGAGTTCGAGCTTGACGTTCCTTATGCCAACCAGACCACCTTCCTTCCGACGACGAGCGCGAACTATTTCACGCTCATTTCAAATCTTGGTGCGGAGGTCACTCCGATCGAGCGCCAATACGCTAGACAGATCCTCGTCGACATGGGGAGCGAAAGCGTTCGCTATCTCGCTGGAGGACTGAAGCATACCGATCCGATCGTGCGCGCGAATTCAGCGCTTGCGCTCGGAGAAATCGGCGACCCGAGCGCAATCGTGAACGTCATAGAAGTTCTTGACGACGAGAACGATCACGTTCGCGGACAGGCGCTCGTCGCAGTTGCGCGGATGAACATCACTTCGATTCCGTTCCAGGATCAGATACCGTTCTGGCAGGCGCTTTACGAGTCGATGGGAGACTACGCTCGGAACAGTCCTTTCGTTCGGATGAACGCTCTGCTCGCGGCTTCGGAGATAGAGGAAATGCATCCGGAGATTTATGAGCAGATGATAAGCGATCTCAGCGAGCCGGAGGCGGACGACGACACCCGCGCGATGGCGCGCATGGCGTTCAATTCCCGCTACGCGGTGGGTAACGAGCAAAAGTATCGCGATTACGATCCGATAGCTCGGACGAGATGGCAGCGAGTTCGCCTCGTTCAAATCGAAATCCACGACATTCAGAAAGTTCTGATCACCGTCCTTGCCACGAGAGAGGCGGCGGGATTCTCGATGACCGAGGCGTGGGTACCGCCTTCGGTGAAGCACGACGAACGCCTCGCGTACGTTCAGAGGGAGATGAGAAAGTATCGATACTGGACCGGCGAACAGATCAGAAACCATTTCTTCGAACTCGAATCCATGCTCGCGAATCTTATCGGATTGATGGCGCCGCTCGAGAATCAGAACCGCTGGGTGGTTACGTTTGCGTATTCAGCGACGTTTGGCCGCACTTCGATGGACGCGGAGTTCCGAAACAAGACAGTGTTCGAAGCGCAGGAGATCATTGCGAACTCGCTGCAACTTCCGACGCGCACCTGGGATTTCACCGCGGTCGCGGCTGGCAAGGGGGAAGACTCTCCGATTATTGCGGCTCTTGTCGCGGAGGACGAGGCCGGCACGACGTATAACAATGAGGAAGGTCTCGATTTCACGGAGGATCAGAGTTCGGTCCGTTCGCGCAGAAGGCGCACCGATCATTTCAACTGGGGACGATCGGCGAACGTTCGAGGAAGTATGCCTAACATCGTCGCGCTGGGCGAAGGCGCGCAGGACGCCGGCGCGGATACCGGCGGTGGCGGCGGCTGGACGAGTTACGGCGGTTCGACGTCTGGCAGCGCCAGCTCGACACCTTCGAGCGGAGGCCAGGGACAGCCGGGCGGCGGCAACTCCGGTGGGTGGGGAACTCCTGCCGGCGGCGCTCAGCCGAGCGGCGCTGGTCAGCCCGGCGGTAATTCCGGCGGGTGGGGTGCTCCAGCGAGCGGAGGAACTTCCTCCGGAGGCGGCTGGAATACTCCGAATAACGGTAATAGTGGAGGCGGCGGTTGGGGTAACTGACATTTACGGGAATTATCTATGTCCAAATCCGGCGTGACTGAAATGATTATGAAGTCGGTCGATAAGCTCGGCAGACTTCCCCCGACGCTCAACAAAGTTATTGAAGTTGTAAACAACGCGAAGGCGAGTCCCAAGGATCTCGCGCAGGTCATAAAATACGATCCCGTGTTGACCTTCGAGATTCTGAAGCTCATAAACAGCGCGTATTTTTCCATAAGAAACGAAATCAAAACGCTTTCACAGGCGATTGTTCTTCTCGGTATGAACACCGTGAAGAATCTTTGCCTTTCGATCGCTCTTGCGCAGAAGCTCAGCGCGGAGATGCCTGCGAAAACGAACGGCAAATCGTTCTCGATTTCGTATTTCTGGGAGCACAGCCTCAAGGTTGCGATCGCGTCCCGCCTCATCGCGGCGAAGGCTATGAATCCGCCTTCGACGAAGGAGGAGTTTTTTCTCGCGGGGCTGCTTCACGATATGGGGAAGCTAGTGATCTACTCCGTGGTTCCGGACGCGTACCTCAATATGCTTCACGAGTCGAAGGAGACCCGGAGTTCGGTTCATCACAGGGAGGGCGAGGAGTTCGGGATTACCCACGCGGAAGTCGGTGCTCAGATCGGCAAGCGCTGGGATTTCAGCGACGGGTTCATCGAGGCGGTTCTCGGCCACCACAAGGACGAATTCTCAGACGAGCATTTCGCGCAGATTGCGAACTGCGTCAAGGTCGCGAATCACTACGTCCATGTTTACGACGATCTTCGGGAAAGCGAGAATTCTAACGACGAAGTCGAAAAACACGCCCGCGATCCGCTGCCGGACAGCGTGTTCGGTAGCATCAAAGCGAATCGGGAGAAGGTCGAGGAAGTCCTCGGCGGCGAGCTTCAAGTCGAATTCGAGCGCGCGCAGGCGTTTCTTTCCACGCTCAGCGGGCAGTCGAATAAAAACTAGGACACGCAGGGATTGGTATTCGTTCGGTGAGCCACGTTTCTTGCGGATTGAGTACCCACCTTGTCCGTGATCTACATTAGTGACGCGGACACCGTCGTGATCAGTTAAAAAACTTTCTGAGTAGAAGTGCTTTTGATGTCTGATTTAAGTTTTGATTTCAACTAAGACTTAGTCATAATCTTTTAAGCCGCTTTATTATTATACTAAGTTTTATTATACGCTTATAGCCATCATTTTAAAGCCAATAAAATGTATTCGTTCGATAAACCACGTTGATAGAAGCGCATACGAAGGTTTTTGCGCGTGGCATGGTCATCTTGACCGTGAAATCGCGAATGGGACGTCCGTGCCACGTGGATCACCGAACGTTCACCGGGATCGATCCGCGGCCTTAATTTTCTTCGAACTTCCAGCGCAGGTATGTTTCGATCAGTTCGTCGATGTCTCCGCCCAGAACTTTGTGCACCGCGGAAGTCGAATATTCCGTGCGTTCGTCCTTCACGCGGGTTTCCGGGTGAATGAAATAGCTGCGGATTCTCTGTCCGAACCCGGCTTTGCCTTTCGATGCGCGATTCTCCTTCTGTTTCGCGGCGCGCTCCTCCTCCTCACGCCGGCCAAGCTTCGCGGCGAGGAGCTTGATCGCCTGTGCGCGGTTCTGGTGCTGGCTGCGTTCGTTCTGGCACGAGACGACGATCCCGGTTGGATTGTGAGTCATCCGCACCGCGCTCGCGGTTTTGTTGACGTGCTGGCCACCGGCGCCGGACGCGCAGAAAATATCGATGCGGACGTCGTTCATATCGATTTCGATTTTCGATTCGTCCTCGACCATCGGAATCACGTCGACGCCTGCAAAACTTGTCTGTCTCTTCGCGTCCGCATTGAACGGCGAAAACCTGACAAGCCTCTGCACTCCAATCTCGCCCTGCAGGTTGCCGTAGGCGAATGGACCCTTCACCGCGAAGGTAACGCTTCGATACCCGGCTTCCTCGCCCGGCGCTTCGTCGATGAGTTCGACCTCGTAACCCTTGTTCTTCGCCCACGCGCTGTACATTCGAAGGAGGATTGCGACAAAATCGCACGCGTCGGTCCCGCCTTCCCCCGCGCTGATGATGACGAAGCAGTCGCCGCGATCGTGTTCGCCTGAGAGCAGCGTCAACAGCTCGAAACTTTTCACCCTGGTCGCTAGTTTTTGAACGGCATCCGCGAACTCATTCGTCTGATCTTCGTTGTCTTCTTCTTCCGCGAATTCGCGCAGAACCTCGAGATCTTCCGCGTCGCGCAGAATCCTCTCGAACGGTTCGACAATAGACTTCTCGAACTTCAGCGCGGAGATTACCTTTTTCTGGCGTTCCTTGTCGTCCCAGAACCCGGGTTCGCCCATCACGTTTTCAAGGCGGGAAATCTCGTCTTTGCGAGAGCCCAGGTCAAAGGGACCCCCTTAGCGCGTCAACTCTCCGCGCCACGTCTTCGTATAGTTGTCCGAGTTCGTAGTCCATCGCTGTCTCCTTAATTCGTATATCGCAATCTGCCCTGACGGTTCAATAAAATATCGAACCACAGATCGGCAAGGATTTATACCGATAAAAATTCTGTTTTCAAAATGCCGTACATCTCGATGTCTTCGAGTTTTCCCCAGCGGAACATATGTTTCCTGCGCGAGCCTTCGTGCATCATTCCGGCTTTCAGAAGAACGCGTCCGGACGCTGGGTTTTTCGACATGTGGTGCGCGTGTACGCGGATCAGCCCTAGCGTCGTGAAGGCGAAGTCGATCACCGCGCGCGCCGCTTCGGTGCAGTAGCCGTTACCACAGAACGGTTTTCCGATCCAGTAGCCGACCTCCGCCTGATGCTCCTTCTGGATGTCCATCAGTCCTATCGCTCCAAGAAGCTCGCCCGTTTCTTTGAGGGTGATCGCGAGCGCGACTCCGCTACAGGTATCGAAATCCTTCCGATGAGTCGAAATCCATTCCGCCGCGGCGCCTTCAGGATAGGGGTGGGGGATGTGTGCGGTCATCTCCGCGATGGCATAATCCCCAGCCAGACGCTGCACGTCCGCCGCGTCGGAAAGTTCGAACGGGCGGAGGATTAGTCGCGAAGTTTCAAGATTCGGAATCGCCACGGGCAGCCCCATCAATAAATTGGTTTCAAAGTTATGAAACAACCAATTTCGCGAAGGGAACGAAATCTTTTAATTTTCTGCGAGTTTTCAGTTACGCGACAGATCGCGTCGTTTGCGGTCGCACTCCAGACCTACTGTTTGTAGTGAACGATCGGGAGTTCTATCCCGCCGCCGGAAGCGAGGTCCATTCCGCTGGCGTCCGCGGATTCGGCCGGCCCGATGTGGCTGTGCCGCGGGTTGACGAGGTTTCGGTGATGGCCGCCGTCCCAGCGCCAGTTATCCATCGCGGTGCGGATTCCGCCCTGAGCAATATTCTCGCCCACGGTGTTGAACGGATAGCCCTGTCTGCGAATCCTGCTGCTGAGGTCGCGGGTCTCGGGAGTCTTTCCGTCGTGGCCGAAGAAGTCGTACGCCGCCATCTGTTCGAGGTGGCCGATCATCGCCTGCGTGACCTGGGACTGAATCTGCAGCGGCGACATCATAAGCTGCGCGCGATACCAGTTGTTGTATTCGGTCGCGTCGCGCACGGCGCGGGACGCCTCGACCTGCATATTCTTGTTCAGATCGTTAACCATGTAATGCACGGCCATGAAGAACATGACGCGCTCGTATCCTTCGAGTGCGGGGCCTGGCTCGACGGTCCAATCGACCTCCGCAGCCGCGTTTTGGCTCGTCTCCGTGGTGCTAACCTGCGCGCCCGTTCTGTACGTTCCCGCGTACCCGAGCGAACTCGCGCCGAGCGGGAAACCGAGGCCCGTCGGGAGTCCGATCATGTTCCCGCCGCGCTCATTTGGAAGTTGTCTGCGTGGGCTTGACGACGCGCTCGCCCTTCTCGGCGCAGGCGACTCGGCACCGGCGCCCGACGCGGAATTCGATCCCGCGGTTCCGGCCTGCGCTCCGGCGTTTCCGCGCGAAGTCGAGGTCGAAGCCGCGGCTCCGGAGTTCGAACGTCCGGAATTGTTCGCTGGCGTGCCCCAGTCGTCATCATTATTCGTGTTCCGCCCGGCGTTATTGCTGCCGGAGTTCGAAGCGTTTCCGCGCGAGTTCGCGCCCGAGTTCGAATTTCCCCGCGGCGTGGTGCGCTCGGGATAATCGCTCTCGCGCTCCGGATAGTCGCTGCTTTCGGGATAGTCGGAGCCGCCGGTGCCGCCGCCGAGTCCGTAAGGATCTCCGCCGAGTCCGCGCATTCCGGGGAGTCCGAGGTCGTCGCCGGTTCCGCCCGGTCCGAGAAGCTCTTCGTCGGATTCTGGCAGATCGCCGAGGAATCCGCGGTCAGCGACCCAGTCTCCTGCTCCGGATGGACGCGTTCCCTCGGAGTCGCTGTAGTCTTCCATTTCCTGCCAGAACGGATTGTTGCGGGCGCCGTAGCTTCCTCCTTCCATTCCGGGCATTCCTGGGAGGTTCTGGTCGGCTCCGGGGAGCGGGTTTCCCATGGGATCGACTCCGCCTCCGCCCGCGCCGCCGTTCTGTGCGCCTTGTCCGACGCCTGCGCCCGAGTTCGAGCCGGCGGACGATCCTGACGCGGAGAAGCCGTGGTAGATCAGGAGCGCCTTGCGCCAGTCTTTCAGCTTCAGGAACATCATTCCCTGAAGGAATCTCGACATTTCCGGCTGTGCGCGGGGAGTTTCGCGGGAATGATCCTTCAGCACTTTTTCGAATTCCGCGAGCAACTTGCGCGACGCGATGATCTTGTCCGCGAACTCCTGCACCGCCTCCCGCGAGGTCTGGTTGTACGCGCGAAGATCGCCTTCGAAGCTGCGTTTGAAATCCCGGAAGATGTTGTCGAGGGCTGTGAACTGCTCCGCGACGAAATCGTAGCCGATGTAAGGGCCGCTGACGGGGCCGTTCGGATTCGGGAACGCGACGGTGTCGAAAATCGTGTCGAGGGTTTTCTTCGACTGCGCTTCCCAGGCTTCGCGAATGGCTTTCGTGGCCTCGATATTAGCCTTGTAGTTTCCGAAGAGCGCTTCGAACTTCTCGATGTTGTCCTCCAGATCGCCCGCCTGACGCTGGTACTCCTGCGAAATGGTGTCGAGCGCGAGCGGTTTTTCCGTATCGCTGAGCTTATCGATCGCGGAATACGCCTCGGCGCGAGCGGTCGAACTATCGCTCCGCACCGCGCGTCTGATGTCGCTGAGGCTCATCTCTTCGCTCATCGCGGAAATGGCGAAAAGTCCGAGAATTCCGATCGAGGCTAAAAATGCTCTGAATTTCATGGTGGCTCCGGAAAACTTGAAATGTGGTCGCTGGTTGTTAGTTGTTAGTTGTTAGTTGTTAGAGTCGGTTTATCAATTCTTCGAGTCGAATCATCAAGGCTCTGGATTCGTCAATCCGATCGTCCACTATAATTGTTTACCCGTACGAGTTCAAAAGTCTCTTTGAAGTGAATCGTAGGGGGCATACCCGTGGACCTTTCCTTCATATGGTCGAAAATCAGGCTCACCTTTTCGAACGCGCCTATGCGGTCATCGAAGACGGCTTCGCCGGTTCCGGTGACGATCTGGCGCCAATAATCGCTTTCGCCAATGGTTCCACCCTCGCCCGAAAGCTGCGCGACCATCGAAAAACGATGGAATTTCCGCTCATCGACCTCGCTCGCGCTCTCGTACGTCCAGACGATCTTCCCCTTCGGCGTCCAGGGATCAGAATTCCCGACGTGAGGAAAATCGCAGATGAGTTCCCATGACTTTCCGATTTTGTCCAGCAGCCGGTCTTCTTTCGGGAGCCTTGTGCACATTTCAAGAAACCACTGCTCCGAAGCAAACCTCCTTGTCAGGGAATCGTAGTCCTCGTCCGAGACCATCAGTCCGTTTTCCGGGGTCCATTCGTAACTGTAATCGAGTTTCAGTTCCGGACCGCCACTGATCTCGATGCCGTCCATCGAGGCGTCCACGAAGAACCGCAGTTTGTGAAGGTTTCCCGCGCGGCTCAGGAACACCTTCTTTTTTGATGATGGGAGCTGGCTGCCCATTTCGCCGCGAAGGGCGCCGAAGCCGCCCATATCCTGGGCGACCCGCGTCATCAGGTATTCGATTTCGAGTCCATCGGGGACGTCGAAGGTCAGTGATGGCAGCTTCTGACTTTTCGAGGAATAGAAATACAGTGCCACGCCTATGAGGACGAGCAGAACTCCAATCGAAACGAGGCTCTTGCTGCCGAGATTCTTATGCACTGGTGGAAGTCTCAATCCCAGGGATTCCGGAAAACGCGAACGCGCGTACCAAGCTATAAACGAGTCCCGGAGTAAAAAAGTTCGCCCGACGAAATTATGACGTCCGAGAACGGCCACTGGTTCCAGGATTCCAAGATATTCGATTTTGTTCTTTCCAGCGTGAGAACAATGAAACTATCATAATGTTCCGTATATCCCGATTTGCTTCCGCAATCCCACCAAAATTCGAAAGGCCGATAGATGAGAGAATGGCGTCAGGATTGGAGAGACATCTTCCACACCTTCCGGATTGCAATCGACCCTCGAAAACTTCTCCTTACATTCGCTGGAGTCGCGTTCACCATAACGGTTCTGATAGTCTGGTGGTGGGTGTGGGGGAACCTCGAAGCGACCAGGTCCGTGCTTCAGGACGCGGACGGCACGATGGCGGACGAGGAAGGCGTAGCGAACGTGGTGCGGGACGGCGATGACATCTGGTCGCCGCTTTCATGGGTTCTCGAAAAAGGACTGTTCTACGAACCCGATGGCGGCGAGCCTGCTCCGGTGGTGAAACAGTTCAGTCTCTCGCGTTCTTCGCTCGGGCTTGTGAAGCAATTCTTCAACGATTTCGTCTTTAGCCCGCCGACGCTGTTCTACACGTTTTTGCTGATCGTGTTCAAGGTCGTCGCGTGGGTCGTATGGGCGCTGCTTGCGGGCGCGATAAGCAGGATCACCGCGATCGAAATCGCGCGGGACGAACGAATCGACATCAAGGAGGCGCTACAGTATTCATGGAACAAGCTATCGAGCCTTTTCTGGAGTCCGCTATTCCCGTTAGTCGCGGTGGGCGTTCTCGCGGCGTGCATCTTCCTCTGGGGACTCGTCGGCGCGATTCCGTGGATCGGGCCGCTCGTCACCGCCATTACGTCGCCGCTCGCGATATTCACCGCGGTGCTGATGGCGTTCGGCATAATCGGATTCATCGTAGGCTGGCCTCTGATGGGACCGGCGATCTGCGCGGAAGGAACCGACCTTTTCGACGGAGTCTCGAAGGCGTATAGCTACGTCTACTCGAAACCGTGGCATCTCATTTTCTATCGCTACGTTCTCGGTGCGTTCTACTGCGTGATCACGACGATCTTCGTGTGGGTGTTCGCGCTGGTTTTCCTCTGGTGCATGTTCGCGCCCGCCACCGCGGCGTGGAGCTGGGCGTCGGACGATCCGCAGATCTACAAGTTCTACAGATTCATGAACATCGATAAAAATCTCGTCCAGGCGGACAGATGCATCGACAGCACGCTCGACAACTGCGTTGTCGCGGGAGTGAACCCGTTCGCTCCGCAGATCGGGGACGAAAAGTTCGAGCTGAAAAACGTCATCGAGGTTTCCGCTCCGTTCAAGGAAGCGGGCGTCGACGAAAACGCCCCAAGACCCGTGCTCTTCGGCGACGAGGAGAAAGACCTCGATTTCTGGATGTCGCTCTTCACGCTCGGCGTCGGGACGCTGCTCGTCTTCGCTCTCGGCGTGGCGCTGATTTTCCCGATCAACTTCCTGATCACTCTCGAAACGATCATCTACTTCCTGATGCGCAGGAAGGTCGACGGCGTAAGGATGAGCGAGGTATATCTCGAAGAAGACGAGGAGCAGTTCGACGCCTTCGAGGCGCTTGGGCTGAAGCCGGTGACGGTTCCGCCTTTCGGCTCGGGAGCCGGAGCCGGAATAGCGACGACTTTCGACCTTGCGGAACCCTCTAAGGCCGCGGCCGCGCCTTCGGAAGCTCCTCCGACAGAGGCGGATGAGCCGGAAGCCGCAGAGACGACTCCATCCGGCAGGAAGAAGGCGGCGCCTTCGAAACGCTCCGGCCGCAAAGCCGCGCCAAAGAAGACTTCCGCCCGTAAATCCACGGCAAAGAAGAAAGCTCCTTCCAAGCGGAGCACGCGTAAGGATCTCGATTCCGAGCGGGACTGAATTACAAAAGTTGTGAAAGAAATGTACTGGCTGGAACTTTGATCGGACTACCTGGATTTTCAAAGCAGTTTGCGTCAACGTACTCGTCATCGATGGAAACCTGAAAAGCGAATGGCGCTCTAATCTGATTTTGAAAGTATCCAAGACTCGGACTCAAGGGTTCGTCGGACATCTTCACCTCGATTATAAACCAGGGTTCTTCGTCGCGGATTACGACGAAATCTACTTCGCGTTTTTCCTTGTCGCGAAGATAACAGAGTTGGAACTTCCCGAAACCAAGGTCCGTCCAGTTCTCCACCGCCTTCAGCAGGTGGCACGCGACAAAGGTCTCCGCTTTCTGCCCGGCGTCAGTCACCTCCGACCAGTCGCGCAGGAACCACTTTGGCTCCTTTCTAAGCGAACGGGCGACATTTTTGAACCACGGACGGACGAAGAATCCGAAATGCAGCGAGCACAGCGACTCCGTCCAGTTTTTCGTGGTTACGTCCGAGGTTCGCAGTTCCCTGGCGAGATTGCTGTAAACAAGTTGACATGAGGAACGCGTGGAAAGAATCCGAGCCAGCACTTCTATCTGGTCTAGCTGCGCTATGCCCGTCAGGTCGCGGATGTCCTCTCGAATAATCTGTTCCCTTCGGAGCGACGTCCATCGTCTGGTGAAGCGATCGTCGCGCTTTAGAAATGGCTCCGGGAAGCCGCCGTGGCGCCAGAGCGAGTCGAATTCCGTCTGTTTCGCTTTTTGGGGAGGGCGGACTATCGTTTTCGGATCCGGAATGCTCTGGCGGATCGTTTCCGCAAGAGTGAATGGATGCATGCGGTAATAGAAGTATCGGCCCATCAGGCTGTCGCCGCCTCGTTTATAGACATCCAGCCTGCTGCTTCCTGTCACGATAGTTCTGGCGCGCTCCGAATAAACGTCGAAGAATCCTTTCAGGAAGCTCTTCCAGCGCGGGAACTTATGGAGTTCATCGAATACAATCACCGGAGCTTTCGACTTCATTCGATCGATCCCGTAACTCGCGGCGATTGCCCGCGGACCGCTCATTATTTTCTCGCGATCGTCGACGTCATCCCAGTTTACATAGGCGTCCGACTGCATTCGGCACGTTGTTGTTTTACCAACTTGCCTGGGCCCGCTTACGAACGCCATCTGTCTGTACAACCCGAGGTGTTCTTCGAGTATTGCGTCGTATATTCGTTTTGAGCCGTCCATTCTGGGACATAATATATATATGACTTCGAATTAGTCCAGACCATTTCGAATCATACTTCGAAATAGTCATGACTATTTCGAAGTATGATTCGAAATGGTCTGGACTAATTCGAAGTCATATATATATTATGTCCCAGAATGGACGGCTCAAAACGAATATACGACGCAATACTCGAAGAACACCTCGGGTTGTACAGACAGATGGCGTTCGTAAGCGGGCCCAGGCAAGTTGGTAAAACAACAACGTGCCGAATGCAGTCGGACGCCTATGTAAACTGGGATGACGTCGACGATCGCGAGAAAATAATGAGCGGTCCGCGGGCAATCGCCGCGAGTTACGGGATCGATCGAATGAAGTCGAAAGCTCCGGTGATTGTATTCGATGAACTCCATAAGTTCCCGCGCTGGAAGAGCTTCCTGAAAGGATTCTTCGACGTTTATTCGGAGCGCGCCAGAACTATCGTGACAGGAAGCAGCAGGCTGGATGTCTATAAACGAGGCGGCGACAGCCTGATGGGCCGATACTTCTATTACCGCATGCATCCATTCACTCTTGCGGAAACGATCCGCCAGAGCATTCCGGATCCGAAAACGATAGTCCGCCCTCCCCAAAAAGCGAAACAGACGGAATTCGACTCGCTCTGGCGCCACGGCGGCTTCCCGGAGCCATTTCTAAAGCGCGACGATCGCTTCACCAGACGATGGACGTCGCTCCGAAGGGAACAGATTATTCGAGAGGACATCCGCGACCTGACGGGCATAGCGCAGCTAGACCAGATAGAAGTGCTGGCTCGGATTCTTTCCACGCGTTCCTCATGTCAACTTGTTTACAGCAATCTCGCCAGGGAACTGCGAACCTCGGACGTAACCACGAAAAACTGGACGGAGTCGCTGTGCTCGCTGCATTTCGGATTCTTCGTCCGTCCGTGGTTCAAAAATGTCGCCCGTTCGCTTAGAAAGGAGCCAAAGTGGTTCCTGCGCGACTGGTCGGAGGTGACTGACGCCGGGCAGAAAGCGGAGACCTTTGTCGCGTGCCACCTGCTGAAGGCGGTGGAGAACTGGACGGACCTTGGTTTCGGGAAGTTCCAACTCTGTTATCTTCGCGACAAGGAAAAACGCGAAGTAGATTTCGTCGTAATCCGCGACGAAGAACCCTGGTTTATAATCGAGGTGAAGATGTCCGACGAACCCTTGAGTCCGAGTCTTGGATACTTTCAAAATCAGATTAGAGCGCCATTCGCTTTTCAGGTTTCCATCGATGACGAGTACGTTGACGCAAACTGCTTTGAAAATCCAGGTAGTCCGATCAAAGTTCCAGCCAGTACATTTCTTTCACAACTTTTGTAATTCAGTCCCGCTCGGAATCGAGATCCTTACGCGTGCTCCGCTTGGAAGGAGCTTTCTTCTTTGCCGTGGATTTACGGGCGGAAGTCTTCTTTGGCGCGGCTTTGCGGCCGGAGCGTTTCGAAGGCGCCGCCTTCTTCCTGCCGGATGGAGTCGTCTCTGCGGCTTCCGGCTCATCCGCCTCTGTCGGAGGAGCTTCCGAAGGCGCGGCCGCGGCCTTAGAGGGTTCCGCAAGGTCGAAAGTCGTCGCTATTCCGGCTCCGGCTCCCGAGCCGAAAGGCGGAACCGTCACCGGCTTCAGCCCAAGCGCCTCGAAGGCGTCGAACTGCTCCTCGTCTTCTTCGAGATATACCTCGCTCATCCTTACGCCGTCGACCTTCCTGCGCATCAGGAAGTAGATGATCGTTTCGAGAGTGATCAGGAAGTTGATCGGGAAAATCAGCGCCACGCCGAGAGCGAAGACGAGCAGCGTCCCGACGCCGAGCGTGAAGAGCGACATCCAGAAATCGAGGTCTTTCTCCTCGTCGCCGAAGAGCACGGGTCTTGGGGCGTTTTCGTCGACGCCCGCTTCCTTGAACGGAGCGGAAACCTCGATGACGTTTTTCAGCTCGAACTTTTCGTCCCCGATCTGCGGAGCGAACGGGTTCACTCCCGCGACAACGCAGTTGTCGAGCGTGCTGTCGATGCATCTGTCCGCCTGGACGAGATTTTTATCGATGTTCATGAATCTGTAGAACTTGTAGATCTGCGGATCGTCCGACGCCCAGCTCCACGCCGCGGTGGCGGGCGCGAACATGCACCAGAGGAAAACCAGCGCGAACACCCACACGAAGATCGTCGTGATCACGCAGTAGAACGCACCGAGAACGTAGCGATAGAAAATGAGATGCCACGGTTTCGAGTAGACGTAGCTATACGCCTTCGAGACTCCGTCGAAAAGGTCGGTTCCTTCCGCGCAGATCGCCGGTCCCATCAGAGGCCAGCCTACGATGAATCCGATTATGCCGAACGCCATCAGCACCGCGGTGAATATCGCGAGCGGCGACGTAATGGCGGTGACGAGCGGCCCGATCCACGGAATCGCGCCGACGAGTCCCCAGAGGAAGATGCACGCCGCGAGAACGCCCACCGCGACTAACGGGAATAGCGGACTCCAGAAAAGGCTCGATAGCTTGTTCCATGAATACTGTAGCGCCTCCTTGATGTCGATTCGTTCGTCCCGCGCGATTTCGATCGCGGTGATCCTGCTTATCGCGCCCGCAAGCAGCGCCCATACGACCCACGCGACGACCTTGAACACGATCAGCAAAAACGTGTAGAACAGCGTCGGCGGGCTAAAGACGAAATCGTTGAAGAATTGCTTCACAAGCCCGAGCGAAGAACGCGAGAGACTGAACTGTTTCACCACCGGAGCAGGCTCGCCGCCATCGGGTTCGTAGAACAGTCCTTTTTCGAGAACCCATGAAAGCGGCGACCAGATGTCATCGCCGTCCCGCACCACGTTCGCTACGCCTTCCTCGTCCGCCATCGTGCCGTCCGCGTCCTGAAGCACGGACCTGGTCGCTTCGAGGTTCCCCCACACCCACCACCAGACTATCAGAACCGTTATGGTGAACGCGACTCCAGCGAATGTAAGGAGAAGTTTTCGAGGGTCGATTGCAATCCGGAAGGTGTGGAAGATGTCTCTCCAATCCTGACGCCATTCTCTCATCTATCGGCCTTTCGAATTTTGGTGGGATTGCGGAAGCAAATCGGGATATACGGAACATTATGATAGTTTCATTGTTCTCACGCTGGAAAGAACAAAATCGAATATCTTGGAATCCTGGAACCAGTGGCCGTTCTCGGACGTCATAATTTCGTCGGGCGAACTTTTTTACTCCGGGACTCGTTTATAGCTTGGTACGCGCGTTCGCGTTTTCCGGAATCCCTGGGATTGAGACTTCCACCAGTGCATAAGAATCTCGGCAGCAAGAGCCTCGTTTCGATTGGAGTTCTGCTCGTCCTCATAGGCGTGGCACTGTATTTCTATTCCTCGAAAAGTCAGAAGCTGCCATCACTGACCTTCGACGTCCCCGATGGACTCGAAATCGAATACCTGATGACGCGGGTCGCCCAGGATATGGGCGGCTTCGGCGCCCTTCGCGGCGAAATGGGCAGCCAGCTCCCATCATCAAAAAAGAAGGTGTTCCTGAGCCGCGCGGGAAACCTTCACAAACTGCGGTTCTTCGTGGACGCCTCGATGGACGGCATCGAGATCAGTGGCGGTCCGGAACTGAAACTCGATTACAGTTACGAATGGACCCCGGAAAACGGACTGATGGTCTCGGACGAGGACTACGATTCCCTGACAAGGAGGTTTGCTTCGGAGCAGTGGTTTCTTGAAATGTGCACAAGGCTCCCGAAAGAAGACCGGCTGCTGGACAAAATCGGAAAGTCATGGGAACTCATCTGCGATTTTCCTCACGTCGGGAATTCTGATCCCTGGACGCCGAAGGGGAAGATCGTCTGGACGTACGAGAGCGCGAGCGAGGTCGATGAGCGGAAATTCCATCGTTTTTCGATGGTCGCGCAGCTTTCGGGCGAGGGTGGAACCATTGGCGAAAGCGATTATTGGCGCCAGATCGTCACCGGAACCGGCGAAGCCGTCTTCGATGACCGCATAGGCGCGTTCGAAAAGGTGAGCCTGATTTTCGACCATATGAAGGAAAGGTCCACGGGTATGCCCCCTACGATTCACTTCAAAGAGACTTTTGAACTCGTACGGGTAAACAATTATAGTGGACGATCGGATTGACGAATCCAGAGCCTTGATGATTCGACTCGAAGAATTGATAAACCGACTCTAACAACTAACAACTAACAACTAACAACCAGCGACCACATTTCAAGTTTTCCGGAGCCACCATGAAATTCAGAGCATTTTTAGCCTCGATCGGAATTCTCGGACTTTTCGCCATTTCCGCGATGAGCGAAGAGATGAGCCTCAGCGACATCAGACGCGCGGTGCGGAGCGATAGTTCGACCGCTCGCGCCGAGGCGTATTCCGCGATCGATAAGCTCAGCGATACGGAAAAACCGCTCGCGCTCGACACCATTTCGCAGGAGTACCAGCGTCAGGCGGGCGATCTGGAGGACAACATCGAGAAGTTCGAAGCGCTCTTCGGAAACTACAAGGCTAATATCGAGGCCACGAAAGCCATTCGCGAAGCCTGGGAAGCGCAGTCGAAGAAAACCCTCGACACGATTTTCGACACCGTCGCGTTCCCGAATCCGAACGGCCCCGTCAGCGGCCCTTACATCGGCTACGATTTCGTCGCGGAGCAGTTCACAGCCCTCGACAACATCTTCCGGGATTTCAAACGCAGCTTCGAAGGCGATCTTCGCGCGTACAACCAGACCTCGCGGGAGGCGGTGCAGGAGTTCGCGGACAAGATCATCGCGTCGCGCAAGTTGCTCGCGGAATTCGAAAAAGTGCTGAAGGATCATTCCCGCGAAACTCCCCGCGCACAGCCGGAAATGTCGAGATTCCTTCAGGGAATGATGTTCCTGAAGCTGAAAGACTGGCGCAAGGCGCTCCTGATCTACCACGGCTTCTCCGCGTCAGGATCGTCCGCCGGCTCGAACTCGGGCGCAGGCGTCGGACAAGGCGCACAGAACGGCGGCGCGGGCGGAGGCGGAGTCGATCCCATGGGAAACCCGCTCCCCGGAGCCGACCAGAACCTCCCAGGAATGCCCGGAATGGAAGGAGGAAGCTACGGCGCCCGCAACAATCCGTTCTGGCAGGAAATGGAAGACTACAGCGACTCCGAGGGAACGCGTCCATCCGGAGCAGGAGACTGGGTCGCTGACCGCGGATTCCTCGGCGATCTGCCAGAATCCGACGAAGAGCTTCTCGGACCGGGCGGAACCGGCGACGACCTCGGACTCCCCGGAATGCGCGGACTCGGCGGAGATCCTTACGGACTCGGCGGCGGCACCGGCGGCTCCGACTATCCCGAAAGCAGCGACTATCCGGAGCGCGAGAGCGATTATCCCGAGCGCACCACGCCGCGGGGAAATTCGAACTCGGGCGCGAACTCGCGCGGAAACGCTTCGAACTCCGGCAGCAATAACGCCGGGCGGAACACGAATAATGATGACGACTGGGGCACGCCAGCGAACAATTCCGGACGTTCGAACTCCGGAGCCGCGGCTTCGACCTCGACTTCGCGCGGAAACGCCGGAGCGCAGGCCGGAACCGCGGGATCGAATTCCGCGTCGGGCGCCGGTGCCGAGTCGCCTGCGCCGAGAAGGGCGAGCGCGTCGTCAAGCCCACGCAGACAACTTCCAAATGAGCGCGGCGGGAACATGATCGGACTCCCGACGGGCCTCGGTTTCCCGCTCGGCGCGAGTTCGCTCGGGTACGCGGGAACGTACAGAACGGGCGCGCAGGTTAGCACCACGGAGACGAGCCAAAACGCGGCTGCGGAGGTCGATTGGACCGTCGAGCCAGGCCCCGCACTCGAAGGATACGAGCGCGTCATGTTCTTCATGGCCGTGCATTACATGGTTAACGATCTGAACAAGAATATGCAGGTCGAGGCGTCCCGCGCCGTGCGCGACGCGACCGAATACAACAACTGGTATCGCGCGCAGCTTATGATGTCGCCGCTGCAGATTCAGTCCCAGGTCACGCAGGCGATGATCGGCCACCTCGAACAGATGGCGGCGTACGACTTCTTCGGCCACGACGGAAAGACTCCCGAGACCCGCGACCTCAGCAGCAGGATTCGCAGACAGGGCTATCCGTTCAACACCGTGGGCGAGAATATTGCTCAGGGCGGAATCCGCACCGCGATGGATAACTGGCGCTGGGACGGCGGCCATCACCGAAACCTCGTCAACCCGCGGCACAGCCACATCGGGCCGGCCGAATCCGCGGACGCCAGCGGAATGGACCTCGCTTCCGGCGGCGGGATAGAACTCCCGATCGTTCACTACAAACAGTAGGTCTGGAGTGCGACCGCAAACGACGCGATCTGTCGCGTAACTGAAAACTCGCAGAAAATTAAAAGATTTCGTTCCCTTCGCGAAATTGGTTGTTTCATAACTTTGAAACCAATTTATTGATGGGGCTGCCCGTGGCGATTCCGAATCTTGAAACTTCGCGACTAATCCTCCGCCCGTTCGAACTTTCCGACGCGGCGGACGTGCAGCGTCTGGCTGGGGATTATGCCATCGCGGAGATGACCGCACACATCCCCCACCCCTATCCTGAAGGCGCCGCGGCGGAATGGATTTCGACTCATCGGAAGGATTTCGATACCTGTAGCGGAGTCGCGCTCGCGATCACCCTCAAAGAAACGGGCGAGCTTCTTGGAGCGATAGGACTGATGGACATCCAGAAGGAGCATCAGGCGGAGGTCGGCTACTGGATCGGAAAACCGTTCTGTGGTAACGGCTACTGCACCGAAGCGGCGCGCGCGGTGATCGACTTCGCCTTCACGACGCTAGGGCTGATCCGCGTACACGCGCACCACATGTCGAAAAACCCAGCGTCCGGACGCGTTCTTCTGAAAGCCGGAATGATGCACGAAGGCTCGCGCAGGAAACATATGTTCCGCTGGGGAAAACTCGAAGACATCGAGATGTACGGCATTTTGAAAACAGAATTTTTATCGGTATAAATCCTTGCCGATCTGTGGTTCGATATTTTATTGAACCGTCAGGGCAGATTGCGATATACGAATTAAGGAGACAGCGATGGACTACGAACTCGGACAACTATACGAAGACGTGGCGCGGAGAGTTGACGCGCTAAGGGGGTCCCTTTGACCTGGGCTCTCGCAAAGACGAGATTTCCCGCCTTGAAAACGTGATGGGCGAACCCGGGTTCTGGGACGACAAGGAACGCCAGAAAAAGGTAATCTCCGCGCTGAAGTTCGAGAAGTCTATTGTCGAACCGTTCGAGAGGATTCTGCGCGACGCGGAAGATCTCGAGGTTCTGCGCGAATTCGCGGAAGAAGAAGACAACGAAGATCAGACGAATGAGTTCGCGGATGCCGTTCAAAAACTAGCGACCAGGGTGAAAAGTTTCGAGCTGTTGACGCTGCTCTCAGGCGAACACGATCGCGGCGACTGCTTCGTCATCATCAGCGCGGGGGAAGGCGGGACCGACGCGTGCGATTTTGTCGCAATCCTCCTTCGAATGTACAGCGCGTGGGCGAAGAACAAGGGTTACGAGGTCGAACTCATCGACGAAGCGCCGGGCGAGGAAGCCGGGTATCGAAGCGTTACCTTCGCGGTGAAGGGTCCATTCGCCTACGGCAACCTGCAGGGCGAGATTGGAGTGCAGAGGCTTGTCAGGTTTTCGCCGTTCAATGCGGACGCGAAGAGACAGACAAGTTTTGCAGGCGTCGACGTGATTCCGATGGTCGAGGACGAATCGAAAATCGAAATCGATATGAACGACGTCCGCATCGATATTTTCTGCGCGTCCGGCGCCGGTGGCCAGCACGTCAACAAAACCGCGAGCGCGGTGCGGATGACTCACAATCCAACCGGGATCGTCGTCTCGTGCCAGAACGAACGCAGCCAGCACCAGAACCGCGCACAGGCGATCAAGCTCCTCGCCGCGAAGCTTGGCCGGCGTGAGGAGGAGGAGCGCGCCGCGAAACAGAAGGAGAATCGCGCATCGAAAGGCAAAGCCGGGTTCGGACAGAGAATCCGCAGCTATTTCATTCACCCGGAAACCCGCGTGAAGGACGAACGCACGGAATATTCGACTTCCGCGGTGCACAAAGTTCTGGGCGGAGACATCGACGAACTGATCGAAACATACCTGCGCTGGAAGTTCGAAGAAAATTAAGGCCGCGGATCGATCCCGGTGAACGTTCGGTGATCCACGTGGCACGGACGTCCCATTCGCGATTTCACGGTCAAGATGACCATGCCACGCGCAAAAACCTTCGTATGCGCTTCTATCAACGTGGTTTATCGAACGAATACATTTTATTGGCTTTAAAATGATGGCTATAAGCGTATAATAAAACTTAGTATAATAATAAAGCGGCTTAAAAGATTATGACTAAGTCTTAGTTGAAATCAAAACTTAAATCAGACATCAAAAGCACTTCTACTCAGAAAGTTTTTTAACTGATCACGACGGTGTCCGCGTCACTAATGTAGATCACGGACAAGGTGGGTACTCAATCCGCAAGAAACGTGGCTCACCGAACGAATACCAATCCCTGCGTGTCCTAGTTTTTATTCGACTGCCCGCTGAGCGTGGAAAGAAACGCCTGCGCGCGCTCGAATTCGACTTGAAGCTCGCCGCCGAGGACTTCCTCGACCTTCTCCCGATTCGCTTTGATGCTACCGAACACGCTGTCCGGCAGCGGATCGCGGGCGTGTTTTTCGACTTCGTCGTTAGAATTCTCGCTTTCCCGAAGATCGTCGTAAACATGGACGTAGTGATTCGCGACCTTGACGCAGTTCGCAATCTGCGCGAAATGCTCGTCTGAGAATTCGTCCTTGTGGTGGCCGAGAACCGCCTCGATGAACCCGTCGCTGAAATCCCAGCGCTTGCCGATCTGAGCACCGACTTCCGCGTGGGTAATCCCGAACTCCTCGCCCTCCCTGTGATGAACCGAACTCCGGGTCTCCTTCGACTCGTGAAGCATATTGAGGTACGCGTCCGGAACCACGGAGTAGATCACTAGCTTCCCCATATCGTGAAGCAGCCCCGCGAGAAAAAACTCCTCCTTCGTCGAAGGCGGATTCATAGCCTTCGCCGCGATGAGGCGGGACGCGATCGCAACCTTGAGGCTGTGCTCCCAGAAATACGAAATCGAGAACGATTTGCCGTTCGTTTTCGCAGGCATCTCCGCGCTGAGCTTCTGCGCAAGAGCGATCGAAAGGCAAAGATTCTTCACGGTGTTCATACCGAGAAGAACAATCGCCTGTGAAAGCGTTTTGATTTCGTTTCTTATGGAAAAATACGCGCTGTTTATGAGCTTCAGAATCTCGAAGGTCAACACGGGATCGTATTTTATGACCTGCGCGAGATCCTTGGGACTCGCCTTCGCGTTGTTTACAACTTCAATAACTTTGTTGAGCGTCGGGGGAAGTCTGCCGAGCTTATCGACCGACTTCATAATCATTTCAGTCACGCCGGATTTGGACATAGATAATTCCCGTAAATGTCAGTTACCCCAACCGCCGCCTCCACTATTACCGTTATTCGGAGTATTCCAGCCGCCTCCGGAGGAAGTTCCTCCGCTCGCTGGAGCACCCCACCCGCCGGAATTACCGCCGGGCTGACCAGCGCCGCTCGGCTGAGCGCCGCCGGCAGGAGTTCCCCACCCACCGGAGTTGCCGCCGCCCGGCTGTCCCTGGCCTCCGCTCGAAGGTGTCGAGCTGGCGCTGCCAGACGTCGAACCGCCGTAACTCGTCCAGCCGCCGCCACCGCCGGTATCCGCGCCGGCGTCCTGCGCGCCTTCGCCCAGCGCGACGATGTTAGGCATACTTCCTCGAACGTTCGCCGATCGTCCCCAGTTGAAATGATCGGTGCGCCTTCTGCGCGAACGGACCGAACTCTGATCCTCCGTGAAATCGAGACCTTCCTCATTGTTATACGTCGTGCCGGCCTCGTCCTCCGCGACAAGAGCCGCAATAATCGGAGAGTCTTCCCCCTTGCCAGCCGCGACCGCGGTGAAATCCCAGGTGCGCGTCGGAAGTTGCAGCGAGTTCGCAATGATCTCCTGCGCTTCGAACACTGTCTTGTTTCGGAACTCCGCGTCCATCGAAGTGCGGCCAAACGTCGCTGAATACGCAAACGTAACCACCCAGCGGTTCTGATTCTCGAGCGGCGCCATCAATCCGATAAGATTCGCGAGCATGGATTCGAGTTCGAAGAAATGGTTTCTGATCTGTTCGCCGGTCCAGTATCGATACTTTCTCATCTCCCTCTGAACGTACGCGAGGCGTTCGTCGTGCTTCACCGAAGGCGGTACCCACGCCTCGGTCATCGAGAATCCCGCCGCCTCTCTCGTGGCAAGGACGGTGATCAGAACTTTCTGAATGTCGTGGATTTCGATTTGAACGAGGCGAACTCGCTGCCATCTCGTCCGAGCTATCGGATCGTAATCGCGATACTTTTGCTCGTTACCCACCGCGTAGCGGGAATTGAACGCCATGCGCGCCATCGCGCGGGTGTCGTCGTCCGCCTCCGGCTCGCTGAGATCGCTTATCATCTGCTCATAAATCTCCGGATGCATTTCCTCTATCTCCGAAGCCGCGAGCAGAGCGTTCATCCGAACGAAAGGACTGTTCCGAGCGTAGTCTCCCATCGACTCGTAAAGCGCCTGCCAGAACGGTATCTGATCCTGGAACGGAATCGAAGTGATGTTCATCCGCGCAACTGCGACGAGCGCCTGTCCGCGAACGTGATCGTTCTCGTCGTCAAGAACTTCTATGACGTTCACGATTGCGCTCGGGTCGCCGATTTCTCCGAGCGCAAGCGCTGAATTCGCGCGCACGATCGGATCGGTATGCTTCAGTCCTCCAGCGAGATAGCGAACGCTTTCGCTCCCCATGTCGACGAGGATCTGTCTAGCGTATTGGCGCTCGATCGGAGTGACCTCCGCACCAAGATTTGAAATGAGCGTGAAATAGTTCGCGCTCGTCGTCGGAAGGAAGGTGGTCTGGTTGGCATAAGGAACGTCAAGCTCGAACTCGACGCCGGGCTGGTCCAGCAGCGAATCCGCCCCGAGCATTCCCGCTTCCGCGCCCGCGAGGCCGACGCTTTCGCCGGCATTTTCCGGCGCACGATTGACGCGAGTCCTCGCGTTGATCACCAGCCTCGGCGGCTCCTGCGGCTGTGACGAAGTGAAACTCGTCTGCGAATTCCACTCGTCCTGCCCGGCGCCCCAATCGATTTCGTTCGTACCAGCGCCGCTGTTATCCCAGCCGCCGCCGTTATTGACTACGTTATTCGCCGGAGCCGGCGCAGGAGCGGTATCCCAACCACCAGGCTGCTGCTGAGGCGCGGGCGCGGCGGTATTCGCAGTCGAAGCTCCCCAGGGATCCGCTGCGCCATTATTCGCCGGAGCCGGCGCGGGTTGCTGCGGGGTCTGCGCAGGAGCCTGCCAGCCGCTATTGTCCTGCGCGCCGAAACCGTTCTGAGCAGGCTGCGGCGCGGGCTGAGCGCCAAAACCGCCGGAATTATCCGCCGGCTGATTCCAGCCCTCATTCGGTCCCGGCTGGGGAGCCGGTTCCTCGGAACCGCAAGCGAGAAAGCTCGAAGCGAAAAGACTCACGTAAAGAAGAGACAAGCGCATACTATTCACCAGGTCCTAAGAAACGCGGGGGCGTCTGTCAGGGCAAATTTTCCCTAATATCTGTGAAGTACGATTCTAAAACAAAATCACAATAATACAAGCAAAATCGCCCATGGAGAAATTTTGTTCCCTATCGCCAGAATGTCGGCAACCTGCTAAATTGCGCTGGACACCTCGATCCGGATCGTTCATGAAAATTCGCGTTTTTGAAAATCAACTGGAGGCAAAAACCGCCGCGGCGGAACAGATCGCGGATTCGCTCGACGGAAACAGCGCAAAACTCGTGTGCGCGACTGGAGGCACGATGGTTGAATTCTATCGGGAATTCTGCCGGACAAATCAGGATCGCGCGATCGACCTTCGCGGCGTGCGGTTCTTCAATCTTGACGAATACTATGGTATAGAAATGGACCCAGCCCTTCCGGAAGGAAAGGACCAGAGTTTCGCGAGGTATCTCAGCGACAACCTGTTTAGGCCACTTGGGATCGACGTCGATAGCCAGGTCCGCCTCGTCCCACATCGCGAGGACGGCCTGGAACAATATCGGACCGAGCTGGCATGCTCCGGCGGCGAGCTTATAACAATTCTAGGCATAGGTAAAAACGGCCATATAGCATTCAATGAACCGGGAACAATGATCGAGGATAGTATAAGGGTCGTGAATCTATCCGAAGGAACGATAATCGACAATTATAAAGCCAACTTCGAAGCGTTCGGATATTCTTTCGATGAAATGCCGCGAAAGGCCTGTACTATAGGTCCGAGGGAAATACTTTCTTCAAATAGGATTATAGTTCTATGCTTCGGCAAAACAAAAAAACATGCTTTCGAGCAAGCAGTATTCGGAACTATAGACGCGTCCTGTCCCGCATCATACCTTCAAACTCACGAAAACGTCGAATGGTACGTCGATTCCGCATTGCTCCGATAGTATATACTATTGATCCGGCTTAACCGTCAGTTCGCATACCAGTCGCGAAACACCCGGAATCTGAACGGTTTTCCGTGAAATAATATTATAGTCGTCCTGATTATCGACTTCGCCTTTCAGGGTTACGACGCCGGATCTACATATAATATCGATTCTAAGCGCATACTCGTCGGACAACGTCGTCAATAGCTTCCGAACTTCGATATCAATGTCGATATCGCTGCTTTGATGTCTCTCGAAATACGATCCACGATTTTGAAACTGCCCCTCCGCGCAGGAATTCGCGAAGATCGAAAAGACGAATGCAAACAACAGATTACGCGTCACGGAATTTTCTGGCTCTGATTTTATTTCTCGATTCGTTAAAGGTCGCGAGAAGTTTATCATAGCCTTTCTTTCCCATCTGAGCATAGGTGACGTCCTTGCCGAGTTCCACGCCGGGCTGGTCGAAAGGATCGACGTCGTAGAGAAGGCAGGCATAAGCTGTAACGTATTCATAAAGGAATATCAGCTCGCCCACCGTACGCGGGTTAACCTTCGGAATGGATATAGTCAGATTCGGACGATTCGCCGCGGTCAGCGCGTATTCCGTTCCGATACGCTCCGCAGCGAAAAGATCGCTGAACAACCGTCCGTGGAGGTACGAAAGATCGTCTATATATTCGTGTTCCGCGGGTATAGTCACGGACGACTCATAGTCTTCGACGGAAAACAGAGTTATAGTCTTATTATTCGGACCCTCAATGTATAGCTGAACCTGGCTATGCTGATCCGTCACGCCGAGGGCTTTCACCGGAGTCTGTCCGGCATATACTTCCTTCGACCTTGAGAGGTTCCAGCGTTTGCCCGTGCTTTCGGCCCAAAGCTGACGGAACCAGTCGGCGAAATCCCTCAGACGCTGAGAATATGGCATCATCACGGCAATGTGCTTTCCGTGGTTTTCTCCCGCAAGATAGTACAGCGACGCGAGAAGCGCGCCGGGATTCTTTTCGAGCGACGATTCCTCACAGGCGGATTTCATCGCGGCGGAACCTTCAAGAAGCTCGACGATATCGATTCCCGCGGCGGCGCTGGAGATCAGTCCGACCGGCGAAAGGACGCTGAACCGACCTCCGACACCGCCAGGAACTATAAACGTTTCTATTCCTTCGATATCCGCGATTCTTCGAAGGCTTCCTTTTTTTTCGTCGGTGGTCGCAATAATATGGCTTTTCCATCGATCCCCTAGTCGCTCCTTCAGCCAACTCGTCGCGAAAAGAAGCTGCGACATAGTTTCCGCTGTGCTGCCGCTCTTAGTTATGACGTTGAAAACCGTGCGTTCGGGGTCGAAAATATCGAATGCGCCCGCCATCAGGTCCGGATCGACGTTATCGAGCACCTCGACGCGCATTCCTTTACGTTCGGGAGCTTCAAGCCGATTGTGGAACGGGTGACATAGCGCGGTCCTGAGACAGGTGTTTCCGAGCGCGGAACCGCCTATGCCGAGAACGACGAAGGTATCGAATTTATCGCGCAGTTCGCCGATTCGGTCCGATATTAGTTTAGCTTCTTCCGTTTTGTCCGGGAGGTCGAAGAACGTTGTCGGATTGTCCGCCTTCCCCGCACCGCGGAATTCCGACAGCCATTTGTCGATCGATGGCTTTCTGGAAGCGATTTGCGCCATTTCGGCATCCGAGATACCGTGTTCATTCCCGACGGCATCCGACATCATTCGCGAGTAGTCGATTTCGACATTAATATTGTGGGACATAAGTTTCCTTGAAAAGGAATGGGCGTGAAACTGGTGAACGCGTGGGTTCCGCCAAGCTACGCGTAAGCTGTCAAAATCATAATCCGCGGGCATTTGCGCTTCAAGGCAATTCAAAGAGGCTGCCGATCACAGCGTCGATATGAATTTCCCGTTCCTTGCCGGAATCGCCATTTCTCGCGGTTATCTGCCACACAGGCATGAACATCAGCACGGAAGAGAGCACTTCCGGCTCGTACTTGCGCTTGAATGCTTTCACCGCTTCCTCAGGAGTTTTCAGACCTTCGAGCATCTGCGGGCTGAGATCGAGCGCGCCCGGATCGACGATTTTTGTTTTCATCCTGCCGTCGAGGTCGTCAACCTTGAGAAGATTCTCGGTCGCGGTATCCTTGAAGTGCCAGCCGGTGGAGTTCAGGAAAAGCGTTTTGAGTTTCCGCGCGTCGAGATAAAGGAAATCGTCGCGCTTCGTTAGCGACTTGAAAATGAAACCCTCGGTCATTTCTCCCGCGAACCCGATCTGATAAAGCGGAAACTGGATGAGCCTCGCGCGGCTGATAGTCTCGGATTTCATCACGAGGAATTTGGTATCGAGATGACGTTCCGCGAGTGTCCGCGCCTTCGCCTCGACTACGTTCATCGACGCGGCGAGCACCTGTGAACGCAATCCGAATTCCGGGCGGAGTTTGACGTCGGTGTGGAAATAAACGTGCGGCCGGGAGCGATCGTAACGCTGAATCACGCCTTCCTCAGCGGCTTTATTGAGCTGCTTTTTCAGATACTGTGCGCTCGCGCCCGTCAGGTTCGCGAGGGTCTCCGCGCAGAGCGCCTCGCGCTGCGAAAGCAGAATCTCTACAGCTTTCGCAAGAGCGCGATTTTTGTCTTCCGCTAGCGAAGTCTCTTCGGCTTCTTCGGAATCGACGTCCGAAGAATCGCTTTCCTTCCTGGATTCCACTGCCTCCGCGACTTCGTCGAGCCTTACCTGGCTGTCTTGCGCCTTTTGCTTCGGGCAAAGAAGCGCGCGAAGTTCATCGGGAACGAGCGATGGAATGCCGTCGCTGTCGATGGTTCGATGATCGCTTGCGAGCCAGCGGACCTTCAGCTCTATCGGATCCTCGCGAAGATCTGGCGCGAGCAGCACGAACTCGCCCGGACCGAGTCCGGAAAGGCGGTCGACGATTCGTTCCGCGTCGCTCCCGGAAAGCGATTTCAGGAATCCCTTGACCTTTTCGCGATCCTGATTCGCAACAAGCCGTCCGAGGTTCCAGGTCGAGAACTGCGAAAGCGCCTTGTAATCGAGGTCTCCGGGGTTCTGCGTAGCGAGGAGGCACGAAACGCCGTATTTGCGGGCCTGCTTGAACAGCGTAACGAGACTTTCCTTGCACGCCGTTTTGATCACCGGAGGCAGGAACGCGGCGACCTCGTCGATGTAAAGCATCGCCTGAGGCTCCTTCGATGGATTCCGGAGCATCCAGCTATACAGCGCGCTCGAAAGACGGGACACGAAAAACGCCTTCTCCTCCTTCGATGCGAGCGTGTTCAGATAGATTATCGACAGCCGCGTTTTGCCGTTCGCGGGGCTTTGGTCGTTCTTCCCGAGCAGAGTTTCGACGGACATAGGCGTCCCGAGTTCGAAAAGCAGCGACTTTCCGCCTATCGTGAGCGTCGCAAGCCTGCGGATGACTTCCTTTCGTAGTCCGTTTCCAGCAACGCGCTCGACCTCTTCCGCGAGTCCATCCGGAAGGCTATCCAGCAGGTCGATCAAATCGCTGATGTCCCTTGCCGAGGGCGAGACCTTCATAATGTGCGCGAAGACAACGTCGAACATCGCCGTGACGTAGCCGCCTTCCTTTTTGCGGAGATCGTAGCCGAGAAGGTCGGCGATGGACGCGCTGATGGCGCTGATTTCGCGGATTCGCTCCTCATGGGCAAGACCATCGAGTCCGCCCAGCGCGAGTGGATTCAGGCTGAGCGGAATCCCGAGCCTCGACGCTGGAGTCCAGATGGCGACCTCGACCTTGGCGAAATACTCCTCGGCGAGAGAGGGATCGACGCCTTGTTTCGCTAGTTCCTCCGGAGAACCGCGAAGCGCGAGGCTGACGATGTCTCCCTGCGGATCGAGCGCGATCACCGGAACGTCCGCGCGGACGCATTCTTCGACGAGCGCCTTGCAGAAAACCGTCTTGCCGCTTCCGGAGGAGCCGAGGCACATAACGTGGCGGAGAAGCATCGAAGGCGGGAGAACGACGGCTTCACCCGAGGAGTCGGTCCCTACGAAAAGCGGCGCAGATCTCTCACGGACTTTCCCAGGCGAGTCCTTACCCGCATCCGCGAATTCCGCTGGAACTTCATTTGACATCATAAACTCCGGAAATGAATTTCCGCGCCGGCGGAAAACCGATTTACAAGTCTTTCGACATATTGAACCACGCATTGGAAGAAAGTAGTTAACAGTCGTGGAATTTTTTCAGATACATGCTTTAATTGTGAGTCGTTAAATTCCAAGGACTAAAAAAAGACGCGGCTGAATGAAATTCATCTTCCAGACAGCAGAATCAGTGGCAGAGGCCAGAGACTTTTCGATGTTCTTAGGCAAGTGGGGTGAAATCCTCACGGGCGAGAACGGAGTGTTCTTCGGACTCGGCGTAGGCGTGCTCTGCCTCGTGCTGCTTCTCCTCATCTTCTGGTTCGCGTACATCCGTATTCCGCGCGAGAGGGTCCTGACGCTCGCAATCACGGGCGGCATCTGCCTTTCGCTCGCGTTCGTCCCTCTCGTGATCATGGGGCACAGAATCGTAGCGGCGCTCAACCTCGATTACACCGCGCTTCTCGGACTCGGACTCGGATACGGACTGCTTCCCGTGCTCGGGTACGTTTTCGTCGTGTGCTACCTCGTGCTGATCTACTCGATCGTCACCCGCTTCGACGAACCCGGATACCGCGGCGCAATCAAGACGCTCCTCGGGCTTGCGATGTTCGCCTCTGGATTCTTTCTCGGCATCATGACAGGCTTTCTCGCGTTCTTCAGCCGGGGGGTTCGAAGACTGCTCGAAGGCGACGCGTCCGAAGAAGACGAGGGCGTCAAGTCCGACCCGAAACTCGGAGGAGTCACCGCGTTCATTCTCGGCTGGATCGTAGTCGCGTTTTCGCTTCCGTTTCTTGGCGTGGCGCTTCTTGCGGGCTACGGCGGAAACGACCTCGCGGCTAAAATCGCGGACCTCTTCGGACTCGCGAAGGTCGCAAGCAGCGACGTTTCGAGTTTCGAATTCCTTTCGATCCCACCCGCGTGGGCGACGGTGCTTCTGATCGTTCCCTTCGGAGTGCTCTTCATTCTGGCGTTCTACAAACTCGAGCACGAAAGCGCGAAGAGCCACGGAAGAACCATGCTCGCGTTCATCCGCGTGATGATCGTCGCGAGCATTCTGTTCCTGATTTTCCAGGCGGTGATCGAAGGCCTCGAAATCCGCAAACTGAAGAGCACAACGATTGTTCTCGTCGACGCGTCCAGTTCGATGAGCGTCCGCACCGACAAATACGCGGATCAGGACGAACGCGACCTCGAACAAACGCGCGAGATCCTCGAAGGCGTGCGATACCGGAGACTGCTATTCGAACTCGTCGACCAGACCGGCGAATGGAAGGAGTACCACGAAGCCTTCCGCGCCCAGGACGAGGAGAAGATCGTGGCGCTCCTCGCGGATGGTCCTCCCTCCACGGACGAGATCGCGATCAGCGCGTTCGAGCAGCGCGAGTCCGAGGTCGCGGAATTTTCGGCTAAGCTCGACATGCCCGCGGTCGTGACGGCGGGAAAGGATTCGCTTTCAGAGGAAAATCCGGGCGAACTCGATAAAATCCTCGGCGAGAGTTTCAAAATCAGGTACGAAGCGTCAGAGCGGAGCGAAAATTGGCACAGCGTCGCGCTCGCGGTTCTGAGTCCGGAAAACGAGACGAAAGTCGAGTCGCTACGCGAGAGATTCGCGGCGTTGAACGTCAAACTCGGCGATGTCCTTTCGAAAGCGGCTCTCACCCGTCTGCAGACCATCCACCAGAATCTTGTGAATATCAAAGGCTCCGGTATGAGCAGGTTCGATATAGCATCCGAGCTTCTGATGCCGCACACAGACCGGAACATCGTGCAGAGGTATTCGAGGGAGCTTCTGAAGGCGATCGAGGAGAAGAACGAGCTGAAGCTGTTCCTCTTCAACCAGCGGTTCGCGGAAGGCGCAGGCGTTCTTACCGAGATCACCGCGGACGGACTCGATTCGGTCTCGCCGCAGGGGAACCAGACGCGCATAGGCGATGGAATTTCCGAGGCGGTCAATCGCGTAATGATGGCCGACGCGGAAGCGCGCATCGTGCAGATAATCATTATCTCGGACGGGCAGAACACCGACGGCGCCGACCCGCTCGAAACGTCCGCTATCTATCGCGAAGGCGAACAGAACATTCGCGTCGATACCGTCGGGGTCGGTTCTTCCAAGAGAAAGAAGGACGTCGAGGTGCTCGAAGTCAGCGGTCCGCGGGAGGTCATCAAGGGAGAGATCGTGCAGCTTTCCGTGGCGATCCGCGCGGAAGGCTTTGGCGAGAACACGCCGTCAGAGGTCTATCTCTGCGAAGGCGCGCCAGACGCGGATCACATCACTCCGTTCGAGACGCTAAGCGGCATGGCGGCGAATCAGAATCCCGGCCGCGGCGTGGACATCCAGCTTCCGGAAGCGGGACGTATAAGCAGGTTCACGCTCCGGTTCGGGACGAACAAGTATTTCCGCCACGCGAACGATCCAGCCGGAGTGTTCGCCAATCCGCCCGACCTCAAGCCCGGAACGTACACGTTCTACGTGATGGTGAATAAGCGGGCCCTCGAAGGCGAAGAGAAATTCGAGAACAACTACAAACCGATAACAATCACGATCAAGGACCGCAAGATCAGGGTTCTCTACATCGACGGACCACCGAGGTACGATTTCAGGTTCCTGAACGAGGCTCTAAGGCGCGATCCGAACCTCGAATACTACGGCTTCCTGACGAGCGCTAACACGGGCTGGCACCAGCCGATATCGGGCTGGATGTACGAGGATCGCACCGCGAACTACATGCCCCTCGAAGAAATTCCCACCGGTGAAGGCAAGGAACTTCCGACCGACCTTTTCTACTACGACGTCATCATTCTGGGCGACGTGCCGCCGAATTATCTGACGCCGATGATTCAGGAACTTCTCTGGCGGTACGTGAAGGATAACAACGGCGGACTCATCGTGCAGGCGGGACCGGTCTCGATGCCAGGCTCGTACTCGTCGAGCGATTCTTACATTCAAAGGCTGCTTCCGGTAGACCTGAGCGAGTCCGGGCCGAACGTATTCGAAGTGAAGGAGCACGTTCCCCAGCATTACGTGCTGACTCCCGACGGTGCGAGCCATCCAGCGCTCAGGCTGCTTCCAAATGAACAGCAGAACCTCTACCTCTGGAACGGCGATCCCGAGTATTTCGCGCTGCCGCCGTTTTACTGGTTCTACCCGACGACGAAGGTCAAGCAGCTTGCGAGCGTTCTCGTACGACACCGCGAGGCGGAGAGCCGCCGCGGCGCGTTCCCTCTCGTCTCATATCACTATTACGGAAGCGGACTCGTGTTCTTCATCGCGGTCGAGGGAATCTGGCGGTTCAGGCAGTGGTGGGACGACGATCAGTACTTCTATCCATTCTGGTCGAACCTGATCCGCTTCGTTTCAAGCGAGAGCCTTTCGAAAAGGCAGGAAGGCTACCAGCTCTACACCGACAAGGAAAACTACTCACTGGGAGAGCAGGTGACCATCTACGGCGCGCTCGAAGGCGTCAATCTTAGGCGCGAAATACCGATGCCGAGTTCAAGGCACAGCGACGAAACGATCCTGCCCGTGCTATATCGCAGGGATCAGGGCGACAACCTCGAGCACAGAATCGAACTCCATCAGACCGACGGAACCGGGACCAACTTTTCCGGAGACTTCTCGCCGCACCGCGCTGGGACTTACGAAATCTGGATTCCGGGACTCGCGGATTCCGAGGAATCGCCGCACAGGTTCGAGGTGAAAGTTCCAATCCGGGAGTTCCGGGACACGACGATGAACATCGAGTTGCTTCGAAATGTCGCGTCGCCGCTTGGAGGCAGCGCCCGCGCGTTCCATTTCTTCAGCGCGCTCGACGAAGTGCCGATCGCGAGCGAGGTCCGCGAAATCCCGACCAAGAAGCCGCCGCGACCCTGGTGGAAAGACACGAACAACGACGTGATGATTCTCGCGTTCGTCCTGAGCTTCCTTATCGTCGAGTGGATCGGCAGAAAGCTGCTCGGGCTGATCTAAGGCCTCGGAACAAAATAAACTATCGTAGGCACCTGGGACCGCGGACGTCCTCGTCCGCAAAAGCCGTCAAACGTTTCGTTCGACGGCTCCAAATTATCGATGTCGCTCGCTTGAGATAGTTTCTAAGTGCGAATCTCAGGAGTGCGGCTGTGAGCGCAACGATCCGTCGCGATTCCAGGAAATCCGGGACGTGATCGTACAAATAATTCGTAGACGGCACGAATAAAATGTACGAAGACGGATCCGACTACATCAGCTTACCGCTGCGGACGAGGCTGAGGAACTCTGCGCGAGTGCTTTCTTCGCTGCGGAAACACCCTGTAAGCGCGCTCGTCACGGTGCTTGAAAGATGCTTCTCGACGCCTCGCATCGCCATGCAAAGGTGCAGCGCTTCTATGACGACGCCGACTCCCTGGGGGCGCAGGGCTTCCTCGATGGCTTTCGCGATCTGCTGCGTCATCCGCTCCTGAACCTGGAGCCTTCGCGCAAAGACCTCGACTATCCTCGGAATCTTCGAAAGGCCAATGATCTTGCCGTTTGGAATGTACGCGATGTGCGCCTTCCCGAAAAACGGAACGAGGTGATGTTCGCACATCGTGAAGAAGTCGATGTCGCGCACGAGAACCATCTCGTCCGTGTCCTCGGTGAATATCGCATCGCCCACGATGTCCGCAACATTCGCGTTATAGCCCTGAGTGAAATATTCCCACGCTTTTCGAAATCTGTGCGGAGTTTTGACAAGTCCTTCACGGTCAGGATCTTCGCCGATGTGGACTAAAAGACCGCGAGCGAGTTCCTCTAGCGGTCCCGGGGCATCGTGGCTGCCATTCTCGTCGCCTTCCAAAAAAGTTGGGCTGTGTTTTAACATATGCGCGACTCTATCAAAATGTGAATGCTCTTGCACGCAAGTAGATTAGGTAGGATAGTCAGATTACACTCAATAACTACGTTTTCCCGGATTTTATTCACGGCGTTCATATATTAAGGAGCGAATGATGCAGTACCTGACGAATTCGAAAGTCGCGGTTCTCGGCGCGGCGGGCGCGATCGGATCGAACCTCGCACAGATTCTTCTTTGCACCGGAACGACGAGCAACGTCGCGATGTACGATCCCTTCGAAAAGGGACTCGAAGGCGCGGCAGAGGAGATGTTCCACTGCGGCTTCCCGAACGCAACCGTCACCTTCTCGACGAACGTCAGTGACGTTCTGAAGGACGCGGAATACATCATCTCCTCCGGCGGCGCCCCGCGAAAAGACGGAATGACCCGCGAAGACCTTCTCGCCGGGAACTGCGAAATCGCCAAAGGCCTCGGCGAAGACATAAAAAAGTACTGCCCGAACGCGAAACTAGCGATCATAATTTTCAACCCCGCTGATATAACCGGGCTGACGACTCTCGTTTACAGCGGACTCGCGAAGGATCGCGTGCTCACTCTCGCAGCGCTGGATTCGACGCGGCTCCGCAGGAATCTTTCGAAACATCTCGGGGTCGCCACGGACGAAGTCACCGGCTGCCGCACGTTCGGAGGTCACGGCGAGCAGATGGCCGTCTTCGGCGGCGGCATCAAGGTAAAAGGCAAGTCGCTGAAAGAGGTCATATCTTCGGGAACGCTTTCGGAAGCCGACTGGAAAAAGATCAAGGACGACACCTGCCAGGGCGGAAAGGCGATCATCCAACTCCGCGGCAGGTCGAGCTTCCAGAGTCCCGCGCAGTGTTCGGTGGATATGCTCCGCGCGCGGATTTCAGGGAACCACCCGTTCGGCTGGCCCGCCGGGACGTACGTCGATCAGGGCGAGTTCAAAAACATTATGATGGCGGTCGATACGACCATCACTCCGGAGGGCGTCAGCTACAAGATTCCGCAAGGCGACGACGCAGACAACGCGGCGCTGCGCGAAAGCTACCACCACCTCGTAAAACTCCGCGACGAGTGCATAGGCAGCCTGAAGGTGCTCCCTTCGATTTCGGAGTGGAACAAGTTCAACCCGAATCTATAATCCGGGAGTGCAGACGTCCCGTCTGCGCATTCCTGGGACCGCGGACGTCCTCGTCCGCAGCAAGGGTGCACGCCGTGCGCTCCTACATCCAGCGGAAGCGATTGACGAACTTCGAAGCGACAAGAACCCACGCAGCTCGCAGTCTCGCGCGCTACTTTCCGGAGCACGAGGCCGATGTGCTGTCCGCGTGTCCGGATGTCGAAGCTACGGAGGGCGAGACGTTCCCGCCGGAGCTTGCCCTGGTCCCGCTTCCGGAATTCGCGAAAGACGTCGGCGTGGACGGAAAGCTCCTCGTGCCTCTGAAGTTCTGCGCCAAAGGGCGTGAATCGACCGCGGAAGAAGTAGACCTCCTCCGCGCGGCATTCTGGTTCATCAACTCGACGTGGGAACGGGCGCACGAAAAAATCCACGGGCCGGTGCATTCGTTCGCGCACAGACTGCGCGAGGCGGATTCGCGGATGTTCGATTACGCCTGGGCGAACCGCATCGGACTTTACCTGCGCAGGAAGATCGCGCGGGACAGACAGACGGACGAAATCGCGCTCTTCGGAGAGCTTCCCCCCGCGGAAATCATCGTGACGCACGACGTGGACGCGCTTTCGAAAACCTTCGAAGTGCGGTTCAAACAGAGCGCGTTTCACGCCTTCAACGCGCTACGGCTGATGCTCGGGATGTCGCCGCTGAAATCCACCTTGCGGATGGCGAAAGCGCTTTCGTTCTTCTTCTCTCGCGCCGACTATTTCAGGCTAGGCGAGGTCGCCGCACTCGAGGAGGAGCGCGGCGTCCGAAGTCATTTCAACTTCTACGGCGGGCCGCCCGGATTCCGTCGCACGATGAAGAACATGATCCTCGACCCCGCCTACGACGTCAGCGCCGAGCGAATTTCGTCCAAGATCAGGGAACTGCGCGAACTGGGCTGGACCATCGGCCTGCACCAGAGCTATGACGCGTTCGCGGACGCGGAGCTGATGCGCGCGCAGAAGTCGAAGATCGAAAATGCCGCTGGAATCGAAATCAAGTCCTGCCGTCAGCATTGGCTGCGGTTCAGTTTCGAAAACACCTGGCGCGCGCAGCAGGACGCCGGGTTCGAACTCGATACGACCCTCGGCTTCAACGACCGCCCGGGATTCCGAAGCGGATGCGCGCTCCGCTATAATCCCGTTTGTGAATCCACCGGCGAAAAGTTGCGAATCGAGGCGATCCCGATGGTTCTGATGGATTCCCAGATTTACGATTACAGCTTAAGCGCGAGCGCCAGCCTCGAAACGGCGATCTCCCGCTGGCTGGACGAAATCAAAAATGTGCGGGGCGTCGCGACGGTTATCTGGCACCAGCGGGTCCTGTCTCCCGACTACGGCTGGAAACCCGGATTCATCGAGCTTCTGAAACAGATTCGTGGTCTATAGGGGAAATCCGTTCGTAGTGTGCTCGTGAGAGCATATTTTCCAGATCGTAGCGAGCGGATTAAAGAATCGCCTTACAAGCCACTACGAAAGCGTACTCACTTCACCGGATCTCGCTTTGTGAAGACATAGACCGTCAGCACGCCAAGGACCGCGGAAATTCCGTAGAGCCAGCATAGCGCTGCGATTTCGTCGCCCGCGCCGGACGCGCCCGCGAGCACCTTGTCCATCGTGCCCATGATCTCGATGTACGAAAGCTCCGGAAGCCCGGCGAAATCGAAAAGCAGATTCGAAACGTGCCAGAGTCCGACGACGCCCAGAATCGAGAACAGCGCGCTACGAAACAGCGCCGTCGCGAAGAGCGAAAGCGTGACGAGCAGCATCGCGCAGCCTATGACCTTCGCAAACCCGACGAGCATCCAGAAATACGTCACGGACGCGGTGCGCGTGTCCAGATCGTCCTTGCCTCTACCTGTAAGCGTGTCGAAAATCTCGTCCGCCATCGTGCGGTCCTCTTCGGGCGGAGGCAGCGCGATTTTGACTTCCGCGCCGAGTCCGAGCAGACCGCGCGCGCCGTTCGAGCTGAAACGTACCACCGCGAAATTCGTGGGACGCTGCCATTTGTCCGGTTCCGTCGTCGCGCCGACGCGTTCGACCTTCCCGATGAATTCCGTGTCCTCGACCGTGACGTACGCCGTGAGTCCTTCCTTCAGCCTCTGGAAGTCCTCGAAATCGTACACCGGCACGTGCAGTTCGAACTCCGACAGCGGCGCGACCGTAAGCAGATGCGTCCCCTGCGCAACCCACTGCCCGCTCTGGACCTTCGTCTCGATCAGGTGGCCTGAGATCGGACTCACGACCACCGCGTGGGTCAGACGCTCGCGGGCCTGCCGCACCTGATCGCTCGCGACGTCATGCGCGCGCTGGGCGCGATCGACCGACGCCGTCTCGAGAGGAACGCGGTTTCGCGCGGTTTCCAGGTCCCGTTCCCGGCCGTTGACCGCGTCCTCGAGTTTCGCGCGATCGTTTTCGCTGACGCCGACGGTGTTCGCACGAGCCGCCTCGAACTCGCGCCTCGACTGGGTGAGCGTCTCCTCCGCGGCTACGACCGCACGCTCCGCGTCCTCGACCCTCCGCTCCGCGTTCTCGACCTCCTGCCGCGCGTTCTCCTGATCCCTGCGCTTCCACTCGAGATCGTCGAACAGCCTTCGATCGTCGAGCAGAATGAGCACCTGACCCGCGTCGACCTGATCTCCGTTTTTCACCTTCATCTCGATGATGTTTCCTTCCGCGCCTGAATAGAGCTGCTGCGGATCGTGAGCTTCGACCTTGGTGTTCCACTCGTTCGAAGCGACGAAACCCGTGTCGGTGCGGGTGAGCGCGTCCTGACGGATTGCCCAGAATCCAGCGGGAAGAAGCACACCGCCGACAACGAAAAGAATCGCAATCGACCTCGCGACCAGCTTCCCCGCGATATATTCGCCTCGCGTAATCCCGCGGCTGAGGATTCCTTCCATCAGGCAGTCAGACTCTCGCATCAGAGCCGACCCGGCGATAAAAATCACCGCGTGCATCCAGATAATGATGTACGTACCGTAGACCGCCTCGAGCATCCTGATCGCTGGCTCCTCACCCGTCTGCATTCCCTTCAGAGTAAGCGTGGTGAGCAGCGCACTGACGATGAAAAATCCCCAGCACAGCTTAGACCTCACGATCGATCTCAAATCCGCCGCAGCTATCGTCCGCAGCGCTCTGAAGGAGATCGATCCTCGAAGCCCGATAATTTTTTGCAACATCGCCATCTGAACATTTTATTCGTGCCGTCTACGAATTATTCGTATTATTTTAATCAGCATTTTTAATCATACATAAAATTCGTAGACGGTACGAATTTTATGTTCAACTTTCCGCAACGCGAAGCAGTCCGCGATACTCGTCTTCCGAGATCAGTTTCAGATACGCGTCTTCCAGCCGCCGGGAGGTTGAGTTGATCCCTGCGATTGTGACGCCGGTTTCCTTTGCGAGCGCAAGCAGCGACTCGACCGTCAGATGCAGTTCGCCCGCGCCTGAAAGTTCGATCCGCACCGTCCCGCCGTCCTGACAGAGGTCTTCGCGGCCGAGCCTAGATCGCATGGCCGCGCGGAAGTCCCCCACCGCGCCTTCGAGTCGAAGCTCGAGGATGAATTCGCGAGTCTGATTCTCCAACTCCCCGCGATGCCCGTCGAAGAGTACCTGACCCTGATTCAGGACGAGAAGTCTGTCGCAAACGCGGTCCACGTCGCCAAGAATGTGCGAACTCAGGACGATCGTTTTCTTTCCGTGATATTCGTCGAGAAGATCGAGCGTTTGCCGGCGACTTATCGGATCGAGTCCCGACGTCGGTTCGTCCCAGATCAGAATCTCCGGATCGTTCATAAGCGACGCGGCAATGCCGAGGCGGGTCTTCATGCCCGTCGAAAAGGTTCCGATCTTCCGCCCGGCGTCGTCGGTAAGCCCGACCGCGCGAAGCAGCGTCCCCATCCTTCCGAGGCGTTCCTTGCGTGGCATACCGAAGCACTTGCCGACGAACGCGAGGTAGCTGATCGCGGTGAGATCACGCGGATACGCCGGATCGTCGGACAGAAAACCCATTCTCTGGCGGAGAGACTTCGCGCCCGGGTGCATCGCTTCGCCAAAGACCTGGACGTCGCCTGCGCTTGCGGTTATGAGTCCGAGCGCGATTCTGATCGCGGTGGATTTCCCCGCGCCGTTCGCGCCGAGCAGTCCGACGGTTACTCCCTTCGGGACCTCGAAGCTGACGTCCGCGAGCGCAACCTGTCTATGCTGGAAGACCTTCGTTACCCGACTGAAGGTTATGGCGGCATTCATCCTGCACCCGCGGCGTCCTTTCGAGGTCTTCTGGATCGACAAAAAGTGAAAGTAGGCCCTGCTGGACTTGAACCAGCGACCAATGGATTATGAGTCCACTGCTCTAACCAACTGAGCTAAGGGCCCGGAAAGACCTCGAATATTAGCCTCGGACAATGATTCTATCAACCTGTGGTTATACAAAAAAAGCGTCCCTTTTGAGGACGCTTTTTTCGAATCTAAACTTTAAAGATCGCTTACGAGAGCATCAGATCCTGAATTTCGTTGTCGATAAGCTTGCCGACAGCGGCTTCAAGATAAACCGGATCTTCGTAAGTTCCAGCCTGTAGTTTACGTCTGACGTCTTCTATCCGATCATACCGGACTTCGTTAAACGACGCTCTAACTTCACGTGCGACCGCGTTCACCTCTTCGGCAAGGCGGCCGGCAACGGAAATCTGAACGTCATCGTGACTTCCGGAACCAGACGATTTGACATCTTCCGACTTCTCAGGCGTTCTGGATTTACCAGATGCCTCGCGCGGACGTGAAACGTCGTTTGCACGAGGGCTGTTGATTTCCCCGAGTGTCATTTTACTCCTCTCCATAAAAATGGAATCGACTCGAGGTCACGAGTCTGATTAGGACTCGCAACTTCTATTTCATTTATCGGCACCCCCGAGAGAGGTTCTTGAGAATTATTTGGAAATGAAAGTGAAAGTTGAAAAAAATTAAAGCGTATGCTTTATATTTTGCACCTTGCGCCTTACGGTGTGCACAATATATTGCGCGCGCATACGCATGACGGAGCCTGCCTATGTCAGACGTCGAATCAGAGGTAGCGACCAGCCGACATCGCTCTGCCGCGCTCGAAAATAATCACGGATACGAAGAACTTTGCCAACGTATTCGCGCGTCTCGGTGAATGCGTACGTATTGATCAGTTCCAGAGAGTTCGTGCCGGGGTGGGCGTTCATCCACTTATCGACGTTCCCCGGGCCAGCGTTGTACGCCGCGAGAGCGAGCGCGACGTCCCCGCAGTGTCGTTCGAGCAGCATTGCCAGATAGTACGAACCGAGATGCAGGTTGTAGCCAGGGTCGGAGAGTCTGGATTCGTCGTGATTCCAGCCCCGGGTCTGCGCGAGCCATTTCGCGGTGTCCGGCATGATCTGCATCAGTCCGACCGCTCCGGACCGCGAGACCACGTCTGGCTGCCCGGCGGATTCCACCTCGATCACCGCTGCAAGCAGACACGGATCGATGCCGTACTGGGCAGCGACTTCCGGAATCAGCGGCGTCGCGAAATTCGAGACGAAAATGTCGTCGTAAAACAAGTAGACCGCAATTCCCACGCAGATCGAGAGCGCGGCAATACCACGAAATCGAATTCTGATTTTTGATTTTTGATTTTTGATTTTCATTGGAAACATCTGCGGATTTCGCGAATGACGCAGATTTATTTTTCGGTCCAAGGAATCAAAAGTAAAGAATCAGCGCCATTTCTACATGATTCCTCGGTTAATCAGAGTCACGATGACGTCGTAGAACACGTGGGTGTAAACCGCGACCGCGAAGCCTCGCGCGAGGAAAAGCGACGCGAACAGAACGCCGCAGACCGCGCGGAAGACGAACAGCGGAGTGTTGTCGATAACGAGGTCGAGCCCTCCGCTCGATGTGCGCACGAAATGATGCGCGAGCGAAAACAGGATCGCCTGCGTCGCGATCGCGAGAATGTAGACGCTAGGCTCGTCCGCCGACTCGTGATGAGTGTCGCGGCGCATCACGAATCTGAAAAAGTTTACAAGTCCCGTGAGAAGGATCAGCCTGAAAAAGAGTTCCTCGTAAATGCCCGCGCCGAAACTAAGAACGACGTCGAAATAGAGCGTCATTTCGCCTTCGCCCTGCCCGAGCGAAAGAAGGTTCGCGGAATAGAACGTCGCGAACGCGAGGAACAGAAACGAATAGCCGACGCTTTCGACGAGGACAAGCGGAAACCATTTGAGCGACACTCCGGTTTCGGTCTTTTTGAGGTAGACGAGGCTGACGAAAATTCCCGCGAAAATCAGCGCGTTGAAAATGTTCTGATGGCCGAACTGGTCCGCGATCCATAGAAAAAGGTCGGCGATGGAATTCGTCCGCGACGCCTGCGATTCGCTCGCGAGGCTAAGACCCGCGGTGTAGAGCACGAGTACGGGCATCACGTACAGATAGCTCACGGCGAGGTTTTTCGACTGATTAAAATATTCGCGGATCATCGTAGGCGGATGAATATCGGTCCTCCCGGGATGAGAGAACGAAGCTCAGGTCATCTTTCGACGAAGAAAGGTTCAAACTTTAATCGTGGGGAATAGAAAACTACCCGACGACGAGCTTCGCGGCGGTGCTTGCGGTGAGTACCAGCGAATACCCCGGCGCGGCTTCCTGATAAAAGCGCAGATGAACGCGCTCGATGTCCTGCACGAATCCAAGATTGAGGTCGGTTGCGTCGAAAACCGGAATCGGCGGATTGTTATCCACCTGAATGAATCCCAGCCTCGTGAGCGGACCCGGAGCTTCAAGCTCGATCTGCAGCGTATTCGCCTTGACGTAAATCAACGAATCCACCGGATTCTGGCTCAAGTCGAAACGGAAAAACCTAAGGTTTGAAGGCATTAAACAACCCTTAAAATGTTGCTATTTTTCAACCTACACTTTGCCACTATACAATGTTAACTGAGCGTGTACATTATGACCGTCAACAACACTAGTCTTGCTTACAACGTTGGAAAACGCGTACATCATATTCACAAAATCGAACGAACCAACTTCATCGTTCATTTCGATAACAATGTGCGCAACGAACCGTTCGCCAAAGAAATCTTCTGTCTTCGAATCCGGCCCGAATCCATCACGCAATGGAAAGATATTGTATTCCCACATTCCATGATTAGTATCCGGACGGCAAAATGAAGCTCGTTTCAAGCCTATACGTCGAACCAATTCAAAATAGTACTTGTTATTATTTGTATCTGGTTGATCGAGACGTTGCCAGTTAGGAACCCATTTAAACCAACCCAATTGAGTTTCACTAAGCTGTAACCTATAATGAGTTACATAGGTTGAAACAGGTCGCCCAAAATGATCGCGAATTTCGCATTCATCGTATCGGATATTGAACACGGCCTCATTGACTGACCGGATAAATATTTCAATACTGTCTGCGTTTAGTTTAGATTCGACTCTAAAATTACCGGACCAAGACTCCGGAATTTTTTGATTCTCAATGGTCTGCTTGATCAAAGCGTACCGGTGGTAGTCTGGATTGTAGATGAATAGATACCAGTAAAGACGCGCACCGCCTGCTATTAGAAGAATGAAAACCGAAATCATTATTATCCGTTTTATGAGCCTTCGATTTTTCATTTATTCCACTCCTGAAAACTCCCGGTTTCAGTAATCTCAGCCGATCTAATCACAAAACCCGCACCCACGTTGTCACTGGGATTGATGTCCTCCTTTGGTAAGCTTGGGCACTCCTCCGAGTGGCATATTTTATAGTCGAATTCGTACTTTGGATATAGTTCCAATCTGTCTTCGCCGCCACGGTCAAAGTACCGTTCCGTCAAAAGCGTTTTTAAGTTTACTGTAAGTCATTGGTATAATGGTAGTTATGGAAAAACGAATTCCATGCACGCTCAATAGCTATAAAGCATCTACCGAAAACTATTGCTATTGCTTGCATCATCAGTTGTGGCAAAACCTTTTATTGAAACAAATAAAACAACCAACAAAAGCACCTGGGGGATGACAAAGAGAATAGAAGACAATGATCCACCTATTATGCCTTTGATAAATCCCATTAAAAACCACCACTGTGTAGACCACATCATCAAAGTTGCAATAAGACATATTTCCATCGCCAACTGATACCTGATAAAAAGCATCAATATCCCGGACGTTACCATCGCAAGGAACCCAAACCGAGAAAACAACATAGCAATATTCCAAAGAGCACCAGGACTAACTGGACCTGCTGCGTATGACTCTAACATATTTGTAACGGCCGTAACAATTACCAATGCGCCAAATAATAACTTTTTCAAGAAACTGTTTTCAATCGTAGTATCGACCATTTATCAACTTGATCCTTTATCTGTTATTCATTCTTTGTTGGGCAGCAATTGCAGACTAAATTTGAAATTGTTCCTGACATCTCTTTAGTCCATTCAGCATCTGGAAGTAATGACAGTGGCACTTGTCCGTGTGCCACATGATCAAACGAGTATACAGCCTGAGGCGCTTGCTGCACCCAGTCATCGCCGCCAGAAATCCAAACTTCATAATTTGGAAATCCATCATGTTTCATTGTAAAATTCCAGTAAATCGTCCCGTCAGAAAGCCACGCATTCATATCAAAAACAATGTCGATAGCTGGGGCTAAAGAAATAAATGGATTGCTTTCGGCAGATTCCATGTGGATTTCTACCTTGCAATTATTTGGAAATACCGCGTTACCAGTCGTATGTGCGCCGGAGGCCCTTGCTTCTTCTCTTTTCACTATAGACGGCCTAACGATCGGAATGCCGTAATACGATGATCTGGCATATTCCAACTTAACTCGACGAGTTGTCCCAATGCCATATGAAAACAACTGCTGCTGATTGCAAAAATCAATTTTATACTTCATCCACACTCGGCTTTTTGTTTGTGTTTCTGCCGAGCTACTTGCCGGTCCTCGGTCGTCACCCTCGAATTCGTACCACGAAATCAGGCCAATATCAGATGGGTCATCGATATACTTCTCTGGAATGTAAGCACCGACAAGAACTTCAAATGTACAAGTAGAGACACGAGTCTTTAGACCCAGCACATTTCTACTTACCGGTCGTGAATTAACCTGACTTTCATTCTTTTCCATAAATGAAATTCCGTCTCTCACGCTGGAAGGAATCCGGTCAAGTTTTTCATGTATCAAATTTTCTTGGTCAATCTTTATGATCGGCATCATCTCTTGGCCGTGGTCAATTTCTTTAGTACGTTCAATGGCATTAAATTCAGGAATTGCAGAAATCGGAACTGACCCTTTGTCGTCTATTCCAGCGGGATCAAGGCGTTCACTATCGCTTTCATTGCTTTGCAGGAATTGGCGAGCTTCTTTGCGTATCAAATATATTTCCTGCTCGGGAACGTCGAGTTTTATGAAGTATTCGAATTCCGTTGGTGTTAAATAAGTCATTTTCACCTCGGGATGCTGACGGTAATTACGGAGAGCGTCGCATCCACCGGAGGAGGCGCGAAGACGTTCAGCACAGTACTTAAAATCGTGCTGTTTTCGACCATGATTTTGCCGTCGATTCCGTTACCGCGGGTGAATTCGTATCCGAACATTCCGAGCAGGGTTCCGAGAGCCATTGGAGCGGTGATTCTCGCTCCGTAGCGCGCGAGTATGATATCGAGGAGCGTTTTCACGTTCGACCTCACGAGGGACATATTATTGTACATC
>JANLHZ010000317.1 GCA_024653775.1 Planctomycetota bacterium
GGGGGATTCATCTCTTCAAGATAGATTTTTCGAGTTCTTCCAGAGGTCCACGGGCGCGCAGTCGTAGCGTTTCGTCAGTGGCAGTTCGATCGTCTTCCCCGTCCCAGCGCTCAGATAACCCGCAATCATGATTTCGAGCACGTCCCGCCCGTCCTTCGCGGACGCAAGCGGCGTTTCACCGGATTCGATGCACGAAAGGAAATGGTGCATCTCCTGCGGGTAGCCGTTCTCCCAGAGCCACTCGTAGGTCGGGAAGCTCCAGCCGCGAGTTTCGCCTGCGCCAGTCCCAGGCACTCCATTCTCGCTGTACATCCGGATTCCAGAGCCGCGCAGAAGATCGGCGTAAATGACTCCATCGGTGCCGTAAATTTCGGCGGTGCTGTCCATTCCGCCTTTCAGCGCCCAGCTCGATTCGACCAGCGCGGTTTGCCCGGTCTCGAATTCCATGTGCAGAACGATGTGGTCGTCCATATCCGTTTTGTCCTGGTGCAGATACGTGTGCGCGTGCGCCGCGACCTTCGTACACCCGGGCCTTCCGAGGACGAACCGGCAGTACTCGATCGCGTGGCAGCCCATATCCATCAGGATTCCGCCGCCCGCGAATTTGCGGTCGAAGAACCACGGAGAATACGGCCCCGCGTGCTTTTCCATCTGCTTCACGAAGTAGACGCTCCCGATGCCTCCCGCAAGCGCGAGACGCCTCGCCTCCACGAACTTCGGGACGAACACAAGCTCCTCCGCGTAGCCGAGGATGACGCCATTCTTCTTCGCAGCGTCGATCATCGCGTCCGCGTCCGCGAGCGTGAGCGCCAACGGCTTCTCGACGATGACGTGCTTCCCCGCGTTCATCGCCTTTATCGCGACTTCCGCGTGCTGATAATTCGGCGTGTTGACAGAGACCACGTCCACGTTTCTGTCGGCTATCAGATCGTCTATCGTTCCGTGAACCTTCGCGATGGAGTTACGCTCAGCAAACTTCGCGGCATTTTCCTTCGTGCGCGAGTAGCACGCCGTAATAGTCGCCTCCGGAATCTGCGCGAAACTGTCCGCGTGGACCTGTGAAATCCAGCCGGAGCCGACGATGCCGATTCGATGATTTTTGTTCAGACGTTGCATACTCGAAATCCTTCGGCGCAGAGTCGCGGAGTTCGCAGCCAAGCGCGGCTTGAACCAAAGACTATCCGCAGATTACGCGGATTTCGCGGATTTATATTTTGTCCACAGATTAACAGCGATTCACACAGATTTTTAAAGATCGACTTTGAAGCACAGCCGAGATTCGTCGCTCCGGAGATCGAGAAGTTCAAAATCTTGTTAATCTCGTTAATCCTGTCTATTTCCTTTGCTTCCTTGCGCCTTTGCGAGAATAAGATTTATTTGTCTCCTGCGAAGAAGTCACGTGTTAGTAGTGCAGAGAATTTTAATAATTCAAACACTCCGCGTTTCTCCACGCTCTCTGCGACTCTGCGCTGAAGAACTGCGCAAATGCCGCGTTGTCAGAACCCTGACTTCTCTTTCTGCGCGTCGGGCTTCCCGCATAGCGTTTTCAGCTTCGCGAGCAGCGCGTCTGCGTCGAACGGGTGCAGACACGCGGCACGCCCTACGCTCTCCACCGCCGCGGCGTCGCAGTACCAGCACTTCAGATTCATCTCTTTGAAGACGTTAACGCCGCCTTCAAGGTTTTCGAGGACGTCGAGAAGATTCGAGTCTTTGGTAACGGTCATTTCGGCTTCATCCACCCTTCGGAAACTTTAATAACTTCACTTTTTTCCAGTACGTGTAGGTTTGTCGGCGCGATCGGAACGCTTCGCGCCCGGATGCTTTTTGATCCCATCGTCGGGAATAGTCTCTGGTAGAACTTCGCCCATTAATGACTGCCGTATCGCTTCTTCTGGAATAGCTTGTAGTAGCGATCGAAGCGCTTTATTCACTTGCTTTGACGATTTAAAAAACCTGGCTACGTCCTCGTCGATCGAAACCATTATCTGGCTCCTTGCAACCTTACCTGCATACGGATTTGCCGACGCTTCTTCAAAGTCGAGATCATACTCGGGAAGAAGCTCGATGTTGAAATCGTCATCCGTCTTTTTCTTCATACTTCTTCTGCTCATTCTTCGTCGCGGCTCTAGCGCTGATGATTCGAATCACTTCTTCTTTCTCAAGGAAGCTTACCACAAGTAAATTGCCAAAGCGCGAGTGCCCGACGATTATGTCCCTGAGTTCATCGTTCGAATGAGGTTTATCGCGAAAGACCTCCGCTAATGGATTATCGAAAACGCTGGCCGCTTCCTCAAAGCTAACTTTGTGTTTGAGTAGGTTAGATTTCGATTTTCGCGAATCCCACTCGAATTCATAAACCATTGCTCATTGCCTGCCGTTATTCGTCGTCGCCTTCATCGTCGTCGTCAAGATCTTCGTCTTCGTCATCGGGTTCGTCTTCAGGCTCGTCGTCGTCGTCGTCGAATTTGAGTTTCGGTTCCGGGATTTCGACTCCGTCGATCTCGTCGTCAAGCTCCTTCAGAAGCGCCTCCTTGTCGATAGCTTTCTTTTTCTTCTTCTTTTTCTCGTCCGGACTCATCGAAAGACCCGGAATCATCACCGACTCCTCGCCGTCGAAGTCGCTGTCGTCGTCCTCCTCCGAGTCCTTCCTCGCCGCGGCTTCGCTCTCCTCCTTCATAACGGGAGCGACTCCGATCAGTTTGTCGGACGAATCGAGTTTCATTATCCGTACGCCCTGAGTGTTTCGACCTATCGTACGGATGCTCTCGTCGCTAATTTCCGTGCGGATGAGCATCCCGTTTTTGGTGATGCCCATTATTTCGTCCCCGGAAATAACGTTCATAAGCGCGATGACGTCGCCGTTGCGCTCGGTGGTTTTGATGTCGATCACGCCCATTCCGCCGCGTTTCTGGATGCGGTACTCGTCGTACTCGGTGCGTTTGCCGTAGCCGTTCTCGCAGATGGTTAGCAGAGTCCCGGCCTTGTTCGGAATCGCGATGCCGATGACGCTGTCGCCTTCGCGCAGCGTGATTCCGCGAACGCCCCTCGTGACGCGGCCCTGGCTGCGGGCGTCTTTCTCGTTGAAGCGGATGCTCATGCCGTGAGCGGTGCCCAGAATGACGTCGCCGTCTCCGCTCGTAAGCTTGACGTCGATGACTTCGTCGCCTTCGTCGACGACGATCGCCCGGATTCCCGTGCGCTTAGGCCTCGAGTATTCCGAAAGCGCGGTCTTTTTAACTACGCCGTGCTTCGTAACGACGATGAGTTCCCGCTCGTCGAAATCCCTGACGCGGATATACGCGCAGACCGTCTCGTCCTTCTCCATCTCGAGAATGTTGACGATGTGCTTCCCCCTCGACGTCCGGCTCATTTCCGGAATCTCGTACACCTTCAGCCAGTAGACCTTGCCGAGGTTCGTGAAGTAGAGGATGTAGTCCTTCGTCTGCGCGATGAAGATGTCGGCGATCCAGTCGCCTTCCTTCATTCCCATCGCGTTTACGCCCTTTCCGCCGCGGTGCTGCTTGCGGTAGGTGTTTATCGGAAGGCGCTTCAGATAGCCCGAGTGGGTCATCGTGACGACGACCGTCTCGTCCGCGATCATATCCTCGATGTCGATATCGACGTCGCCGTCGACGATAACGGTCCTGCGCGGGTCGCCGAAGCGCTCCTCCATCTCTTTCAGGTCTTCGACGATGATGTCGAGCACCCGGCGCTCGTTCGCGAGTATGTCCTTGTAATCGGCGATCTCCTTCTTCTTCTGTTCGTACTCCTCCTCGATCTTGATGCGCTCAAGCCCCGTCAGCCTCCTAAGCTGCATGTCGAGGATGTGGGTCGCCTGGATTTCCGACAGCTTGAACTTCGTCATAAGCTGCGTCTTCGCGACGTCCGGACTCTCGGCCTTGCGAATGATCTTGATGATCTCGTCGATGTGATCGAGCGCAATCAGATAACCTTCGAGGATGTGCGCGCGCTCCTCGGCTTTCCGAAGCAGATACCGCGTCCTTCTGCGGATGACCTCCATCCTGTGGTTGCGGTAGCAGACCATCATCTCCTTCAAGTTAAGCGTCTCCGGACGGCCGTTGACGAGCGAGATGTTGATTATGCTGAACGTGCTTTGAAGCGACGTGTGTTTGTAGAGCTGGTTCAGGATTACCTTCTCGTCCTCGCCGCGCTTGACCTCGACGAACACGCGTATGCCCTTCTTGTCGGACTCGTCGCGGATATCCGCGATTCCGGTAAGCGCCTCCGTCTTGACGAGTTCCGCGATCTTCTCGATCAGCGCGAGCTTGTTCACCTGGTACGGAAGCTCGGTGAAGATTATCGCGGAACGGTTGCCGCGAAGCTGCTCGAAGTGCGCCCGCGCGCGGACGACGACCCTTCCCCTTCCGGTTTTGTACGCGCTTTTGATCCCCGCTCTTCCGCAGATGATCGCGGAGGTCGGGAAGTCCGGCCCTTTGACGAACTTCATCAGGTCTTCGACCGCGCACTCAGGATTGTCGATCAGATGAATCAGCCCCGCGACCACCTCCCGCAGGTTGTGCGGCGCCATGCTGGTCGCCATCCCGACCGCGATTCCCGTCGCGCCGTTGCAAAGCAGGTTCGGGAACTTCGCGGGGAGCACCGTCGGCTCCTGCCGCGTCTCGTCGTAGTTCGGGACGTAATCGACCGTCTCCATCTTGAGGTCAGCGAGCATCTCTTCCGTCGGCGCGCGCATCCTGGCTTCGGTGTAGCGCATCGCGGCGGGGGGATCGCCGTCGATGGAGCCGAAGTTGCCCTGGCCTTCGATAAGGGTGTAGCGCATGTTGAAGTCCTGCGCCATTCGCACGAGAGTCGGGTACACGACGGACTCGCCGTGTGGGTGGTAGTTGCCCGAGGTATCGCCGGCGATTTTCGCGCACTTCTTGTACTTCGCGCGGGGGCCGAGGCTGAGATCGTTCATCGCCACCAGAATTCTTCGCTGGCTGGGTTTCAGACCATCCCGCGAATCTGGAAGCGCCCTAGAAACTATGACCGACATGGCATAGTTGAGGTAGCTTTCCTTCATTTCATCTTCGATGAGGACGTCAGTTATTCGTTCTGGAGTGACTGGAATATCGACCATATTTTGTTTCCAAATGGATTACAGACTCGGAGTCCGCGGGAACGAAATCGGAGATTTCTTCGACTTAGAAAATAAGCGTGGATCCGAAAGAGTCGCAGCTTTCGAGTGAGGATTATCCGGCCCGTTTCAGGCCTTTTCGCCCCCTGTAAAAGTGCCCCTGAATTACACGTTCACATTATATTTTTAACAGGCCCCCACCTACAATGAATTTCACTATTTTTAACGGGATTTTAGGACCACGCCACGGGGCATCCGGAATATCGATAGTACTGACAGACGTAGTGAACGTTCGGTGGTCCACGTCAGATCGGAACGTCCCCGGCACTTTCACAGTGCTCCACGAATAGTCCCTTGGAGTAATGGAAACTTCTGTAGACGTATGCAAGTGCCAGGGACTTGGTTCATTGAACGTAACCGTTCACGGGGTAGTTCGCGTTCGTAGTGGCGCCGTAAGGCGTTTATTCGATCCACCACACCGCGAAAATATGCTCTCACGAGCACACTA
>JANLHZ010000323.1 GCA_024653775.1 Planctomycetota bacterium
CGAGTGAACGCTGTCATTATTTTGACACGCCTCCTTATATGTCCGGGGAGACTGCCCCCCCCCCCCCTCTCTTTCATCACCCTTAAAAGTATAACCAGAGACTCTGGATGCCTCAGAAAACCTCGTGGACGAAGTCCCCGCGAGATCATCCCGAAGGGATGACCGAAATAACCCGTTCTTTTAAATCGAACTATCCAATACCGGACTCCCGGTAGTTCAATTCAACCTGAACCAGCACAGAAGGAGGCGCGAATCCCCGGACATTTACGTTGCCGTTGGATTCCACGCATGTACCGTGCCGAACACTATTGGGTCAGATGGACATTATTGAGAACCTTTTGCACAAGGTATTTATACGACCGCGAATAGCAGACGACTTGAATAGAGGCACGCCGAAACGGGCGAAATCAGGGTCAAAAAGCAAGAAAAATCAAAAGACTAAATCGTAGCGAGGATTCAGGATTAAGGATCGAGGATTCAGGGGCGAGGGGCGAGTATCCCCCTCGCCCGAGGAGCTGTAGCTCAGAGGAAGAGCAGCGCTCTGCATTCCTGAAGGTAGCCTGGTTAAACGTCCACTATCTTCAACTTCGATGGAATAAAGCGCGGCCGTGGGTTCAAATCCCACCAGCTCCAGTAAAAATTCGTCGAGGGGCGAGCAATCCCCCTCGCCTATAAGGACTTGTAGCGCAGCCGTCTCGGCAACGACGAGGCGCGCCGGTCACTTTCGAAGTGACCGGCGCGTAGAGATCGTGCGCGAGTGGCTGCGAAGGCATGCGGGACGCCTGCGCTACTCGTGCCACCCCTTTTCGCGCGGCGGTCCTCTCATTCTCGATTAGTCGTTGCCAAAACTCAGCCTGGCCGTTAACCTACAACGGAGTGGGGAAACGATGACTTTGCAGCGAACATCGAACACGAATAGTAATACCGCGCCGCAGACGCCTGCGCCGCCTGCGCAGGTTCCCGGACCTCCGCCTCAGCAGATCGCGCAGCCGCAGTATCAGCAGCCCGATTCTTTTCGCGATCGAATCAAACGCAGCATCCGGAAGAAGATCGCCGATTACTTCCGCGACCTCCTGCGCAGCTTCCTGAAGAAATTCAAGTGGGAGGTGTCGGTCGGGGTCGCCATCGGGACGTGCATGGCGATCGTGGTAATAAATTACCTTCTCGAATACATCTGGACGTTCATCTACGTGGCGGGAATCGTGTTCATCGTTTATCTCGTCTACAAACTTGTATTCAAGACCGAAAATCGAACCTATCAGGGTCCGCCGCCATATAAATAACTCCGCAACGATGAAATATCCGGTTGAACGCTACGGAATTCGAATCGAAGTATGCAGGCCTGAGGATCGATAAATGACGCACATCGCCATCAGAGAGAAACTCTTCATTCCGGAGGCCGTCCAGAAATGCGTCGGCAGGGAGATGCCGCTGAAGGACTGGCGTGGGCAGCTCGCGTCATGGGTCCAGAGTTTCCGCGCGAAGAACGTCGGCGCGCACCTCATAACCTGCTCCGACGAAAGCGAGCGCGAAAATACGAATGCTTTCAACGAGATCATCGCGGACACGATACTTCCAAAGCTGAAGCAAGGTCTTTCATCGCCGTTTCGCACCGCGAACCTCGGATCCCGCTACGAGTGGTATTCGATCCGAATCGCGGAGGATCACTTTGCCGGATTTTCCAAAGACCCGAAGCTGATGCTCATCAGTTTCTGTTCCCACGCGGGAAAGTACACTCTGGACGACCGCCCGGCGTTCGGGCAGTTTTTCAGGTACAGCACCCCTTCGAGCGCGTGCGGAGCGATCAACGCGTTCCTCAGCGGGAGCCACCTGCCGTTCACGATCGACTACGACGCAGCACTCGGCATGTTCGGCGTGGACCGCAAGTCGATGCTGCTGAATCCGAAGGTGGTTCGCGAGCGCCATAAATCGCTCTACACCGCGATAGCGACAACCGGACTCCAGACGATGATGCTCCTGATCGACATTTTCGACTACGCGGAGCAGACTCAGACGATGTACCTCATAACGAACGTCGTCACGATCAACCAGCCAGGGGAGGACACGTGCATCGTCTGCGGGCTGCATCTAGCGGAGAAAAGCGAAGGCGCGATGGACGTCCGCTATTTCGGCATCGGCGACGATCCGTCCCGTTATCGCATCGCGGACAAAGGCGGACTCGTGACGATAACCCGCGCGGACGGCTTCGTCGACTTCGCTGAGCGGATCGATCCTCGGGAAGTCGCGCTTTCCTATCTGAGGCCGTCGGTGAATCTTTCCGCTGGCGGAAGGAGCGCGCTCCGGAAGCTCACCTCGCTTGTCTCGCAGCGTCAGAGGCCGACCGCGCGGGAAGTGAGTCAGTCGCTGCTTACGTTCCTCGAGGCGGACACGGTGCATGCGCTGTTCTACTTCTATCTTGCGGGTTTGCTCGACGTACATTATTACGAGGAGGTGGTGGAACTCGTAATCAGCGCGCATGATCATCTCCCCGCGAACATCGTCAGCGTGATCACCAGCGTCAAACGCAGACTCTTCGGCGAAATCGACCTGCTTCTGTACGCGAAGAAACTTGTAGAGATCATCAACGCGTAGTTATGGATAGCGGTTGATCGCAGCCCGACTTCTTTGTACAGTGTTTGGCATTCGATTTCGCAAAACGCTTTCCGGAGAACCTCATGCGAAAACTGCTCGCCGTCGTCTTCATTCTGTCTGTCACCTTCTCGGGAGTTCCGACCTACAAGACAGCCTCAGTCGATCGAAAGCACTACTTCCTCGATCACAAGGGAGTCGAGATCGAAGTCATCCGCGACGCCTTTGGCGTGCCGCACGTTTTTGCGGGGAGCGACGAGGCAGCGTACTTCGGGCAGGGATACGTCTGCGCGGAAGACCGCCTCGCGCAGCTTGAAAAATACCGTCTCGACTGCACGGGACGGATGGCCGAATTCCTCGGGCCGCAGCACATCTCGCACGACGAGCGCGTCCGACTCGAAGGCTACACGAAAGACGAACTCGAAGAGATTTTCAAATCCGTTCCGGACAACATGCAGGTCGCGTTCCACGCTTTCTCGGACGGCGTGAATAAACGACTCGCGGAGATCAAGGAAAGTCCGGAACTCGCGTTCCCCGCGATGTTTTTACAGGCGGGCTACGAGCCGGAGAACTGGAGCGTTCTCGATTCCGTCGCGATCGGCGTGCAGTTCGCCCGCCGGTTCGGCGAAAGCGGCGAACTCGACATGCACATATCGAGACTCCACAGCGGAATGGTGCTCCAGCACGGCCGCGAGGAGGCGGACGGGATTCTCTCCGACATCATCTGGCTGAACGATTCCCGCGCGCCGAACACGGTGCAGGATCAGGACGCGCGCACCGTTCCGCTCGGATTGTGCCGCGAAGAGTTCGTCAAGCCGACGACCCCACCGCCTTTCGAGAGCCGCGACGCCGCTCCGGTTCCCGCGGGGGAAGGTTCCGAGGACTACTGGATGATGGCCGACCCGAAGATTTTCACTGCCGACTACGCGTCGCGCCCGCAGACTTCGAAGAGCGAGCCGGAGATGGAGTACGAGCGCATCCACGATCTTATAGACGAGACCTGCCGTCAGCACGACGAATTCTACGCTAACCTTTACGCCGAGGAACTTCCGGTGAAGCTCGGTTCGAACGCGTGGGCGATCACGGGCGAAAAGAGCGAGTCGGGCCGCGCGATGCTCTTCGGCGGGCCGATGATGGGGTTCCGCGTGCCGCAGATCGCGTACGAGATTCACCTGAACACGCCTTCGCAGAACGTGATGGGGATGACCTTCGCGGGAGTTCCGGGCGTACTTATCGGGACGAACGAGAAGGTCGCGTGGACCACCACCACCGGGATGGGCGACTGCTTCGATCATTTCCTCGAAACGCTGCACCCGGAAAACGACCGGAAATATATGTTCGACGGCGAATGGCGCGATATGCAGGTGCTCCGCGACACGATAAAAGTCCGGGGCGAGCAGCCGCGGGAATTCACATGGACGCGCACCGTCCACGGTCCCGTGATGAGCGTCGACGAAGGGAAGGCGATCAGCGCGTCCAGGACGTACTGGAAAAAGGAAATCGGCGCATTCGTCGCGATCTTCAAGATGAACCGCGCGTCGAACGTCCGCGAGTTCGAGGAGGCCTGTAGCTTCATCGAGACGAGCCACAACTTCTTCTGCGCGACCGCGTCAGGCGATATAGGATTCTGGTGGTGCGGCAAGTTCCCGGTAAGGCATCCCGCGCAGGACCACCGCTTCATCACGAACGGCGACGGCTCCCGCGAATGGCAGGGAATCGTTCCCTTCGAGCAGCTTCCGCACATCGTCAATCCCTCTCACGGCTACGTCGGCAACTGGAACAACAAGCCCGCGAAAAACTGGAACCTCCTTATGATGGGCGAAATGTTCTGGGGAAACGACATCTACGAGATTCTGAGCGCGCCGCACAAGATTTCGCATAACGAGTTCCGCGAGGTCGCGCACAGCGCGGGCACCGACATATTCTACGCGGACTATCTGAAGCCGTACCTTCTTTCGGCCTGCGAGGAAAAGCTCGGCGATCTTGGCTCGAAACACCACGAGCTGCTCCAGGCCGTGCGGGACTGGGACAACCACGAACGGGAAGGAAGCATTGGCACCCGGGTCTTTCTTGCGTGGTACGAAAGTCTGAAGGACTGGATGTTCAAGGATCGCATTCCGGGCGAGGTGCTGGGCGAAATGCGTTCGTCGATCTCGTCGCTGATCCTGCACTCCCTCGATGGCGATAACTCTGGAGTGCCATGCTACGTCGACTGGTTCCGCGGCGAACGCCCCGCGAACGTCCTCCGCGCGATCTTCGTGAAGGTCGTGGACGAAATGCTCGCGTCAGGAAAACCGCTCGAGCACGAAATGGACCGCATCGGGTTCAATCCGCTTCCGAGCATTCCGGAAACACGCCGCGGGACGTACATGCAGATTATCGAACTCGGCGAAAACTACCTCCAGGGCGAGAACTGCCTGCCGCCGGGGCAGAAAGAAAATTCGGAATCGCTCCACTTCGGTGACCAGCGGGAAATGTTCGCGCGCTGGGAATACAAGGATATGGTCCTCGATTACGGAACCATCTGCCGGATGACCGGGGTCGAGCCGAACGATGCCCGCGCGGCGAGTCTCCGCGAGGCGCCGGTATCCGGGTCGGTCGGGAGCCGGTAGTTTTGTAGCTCGGACGTCCCGCCCCATCGTACTACACATCGTCTGCGGACGGCGTTACCACCTGGAGCATTCGGGGTTGTACGCCACCTGATTCGTCCGTCGTCCAATGTGGTTTGTAATTCGAAAAAGATTCATCGCGGCTCCGCCACTTTCATCTTTGCGAGAAACGATCCAGAACCCGCCGTTACTAGTGTTTCGCGCAAAGTCGCAAAGCCACAAGGAGTTGAATCCACTATGCTGTTGTCGCCTCGGTTGTCGAAATTCAGTTGTTATGCTCTCTCGCAAATTTTTATTAAAATTTTATATAACGGTCCTTGACGGTGGAGATGGTCGTTCCGCTGGTCCGACGGTCCGATAGAGGAAAGCGTTTTTCGGCATGTGAACTCCGTGTCTTCAAATTTGCGCGGGGTCGGAGTTCTTTTATAGCGCACAGCCGCGTTGTTGCGCAAATGCGTGATGGTGAAATCCTTCTTCCTCCGGGAGCACACCCCGTGTGACAGGTGGCGCAAAGCGCCGGATGAGGGAGATTTTTGGGCACTCTTCACTACAAATCAGCGTGAGCGTCAGAACAAAAAAGTTAAAAACGTCGGTTCCCTAAATTCTGCAGCGCGGAGGCGCGGAGTACGCAGAGGCTCGCGGAGAGATTACCTTCGAAACGAAAGTGGATTCAGCCGCGGTCGACAACAATTTAATTTTGATATTCTCCGCGAAACTCCGCGGTCTCCGCGGCTCTGCGCTGAGGATTTTAGTTTCCGTTTGCGATTTATCGCGAACGTCCAG
>JANLHZ010000002.1 GCA_024653775.1 Planctomycetota bacterium
CGCAGAATGGCGGGAGAATGAAAGTTTCGAAGGTGAATTGCCTGCCAACTGGCAGATAGTAACGGTTGAGGAACTTCTTCCTCCTGGTGGCATTTTTGACGGCCCGTTCGGCTCTAATCTGAAATCCTCTGACTATTCGGAATCCGGTGTTCGAGTTATTCGACTGGAAAATGTCGGCCATCTTAGGTTCATCAGCGCGAAGGAGGCATTTGTCAGTCCGGAAAAATACCAGACGCTGAAAAAGCATACCGTAGGTAAAGGGGACATCATATTCGCCTCGTTTATTGACGAGGAGGTACGGGCCTGCCTCCTTCCTGAGTTGGCAACTGAAGCTATCGCGAAAGCTGATTGCTTCTGCTTACGTCCAAAGGCCGAACTAGTTGACCGGAAGTACCTGGTTTACCAACTCGTCAGCCAAATGTCCTATAACAAATTGGTTGAAGATGTTCACGGGGCAACGCGTCCGCGAATCAATACGACTCAGCTTCGAAAATTGCAAGTCAGAATCTGTCCTGAACCCGAGCAGCACGAAATCGTCCACCGGGTCGAAGCGCTTTTCGCGGTCGCGGATCAGATAGAGGCGCGGTACGCGAAGGCGGAGGGGTACGTCGGCCGGCTGACGCAATCGATCCTCGCCAAGGCGTTCCGGGGTGAACTCGTTCCGCAGGTACCGGACGACGAACCGGCAAGCGTCCTGCTGGAAAGGATCCGCGAACAGCGGGCCTCGGCAGTGGCAGCGCCGGCTACGCGCAAACCCCGCAGTGGCGGTACCGCTCCGACGACACTCGAACCGGCTACCCCGCCCCCCGCACGTCGTGGACGCCCGCCGAAAGCGGCTCTTCCATCGCCCGATTTGTCCGCTTCGAATGGTGGGCAAGCGGACATTCCGCTCTCGAAACCCGCCCGGAAGATCCTGAAACGCATGAAGCCGGGCCGAGAACACGCCCGCGCCGATCTCGCCGACGCCCTTGGCTTATCTGTTGGTGAATGGAACGCCGGCATCAATGAACTCAAGGACGCGGGTCTGGTCGTCCAGTCCGGCGAACGCCGGGGAGCGAGATATCGAATCGAAGAATAAAGAGATGGATTC
>JANLHZ010000024.1 GCA_024653775.1 Planctomycetota bacterium
CAATTCTCCTTTCACCGAGGGAGAAGGATTTCACCATCACGCACTTGTGCAACAACGCCCATACGTTGCTGAAAACGTTATGAATGAAGGGAAAATTTGTGGGTAACCAAAAGGATCACCGAACGTTCACACGGACTCATTTATTATGTAATATAAATATAAGATATTGACATAATATTATATAATGAATGGATTCGTCCCCATTTAAAATAATTGTGGCTGGAAGCGGAAAAGTTAAAGATTAATTTTTCGAAAGCCGATATGGCCCCTGTAAGTCTGTTTTTTGAGGGGAGTAATGAGCGGTCTTTCGATACCAGCAAGCGCGATGCGGAGCCTTTCGGAGCGAATGGCGGTGAGCGCGGCTAACGTCGCGAACGCCTTTACAACTGGCTTTTCGCGCGGCAGGGTCGAGTTCAGTTCCGTCTCAGGCGGAGGAGTCCGCGCGGGTGGACACGCGCTCGATCTCGCGCCGGGGTTCGAATCCGCGGCCTTCAGCGAGAAGGCTATCCCCGTCATCGGCGACGGCAGATTCGTGATCGATACTCCCGTCGGACCCGCGTTCGCCCGGGCGGAGGATTTCTCCGTCGACCAGAGAGGCACGCTTGTTTCGAAGCATGGGTTCGTGCTCGCGCCGGGGATAAAGGTTCCGCCAGGGACGAGCAGCATCACGATCGCTCCGGACGGGACGGTACAGGTCGAACTGATCGGCGGAAGAACCCAGGAAGTCGGGCGGATCGAAGTTATCCGCGTAACCGGAGCCGAGGCTTCGCCTGAAGTCAGCAACCCGGCGGCGAGTGCCATCGAATTCGAATCCGCGACCTTCCAGACGGCAATGCCGAGGAACATCGCGCAGCCTGCGCCGGCTCAGGCGACGGGAATCGACTATGTGGACGAAGCGGTCGACCAGCTTATAACGAGGATTGCATTCTCCGCGAACGCAGCCGCTTTCAGCGTGCGCGCGGAGTCGGAACGGTTTTTGATCAGCGAAGTGGCATAAGGAGGAGAAGGTCATCGCGCAGTTCAACTTGAAGGCTCTGGAACAGCACTCGGGGATTTTTGAAAGGCGTGAACAATGGTAAGCCCTATTTTTCAGAGGGCGGCTCAGAATTTCGCCCGTGAGGTCAGTCAGACGACTTTCGCGCCGGGTGCGACTCCTCAGGCGGCATTATCGCCGCCGATGTCGTTCCAGATCCGGTTTCCCACCGCGGAGCAGGACGAGGCGTTCAGACGTGCAGCGGACCAGCCGTCGGACTTCGCATCGGCGAACAGACTGATGAGCGGACCGCTGCACGCGGAGATTTCGGGGCGCGGGTACTTCAAGGTCACGGACGGTGAGACGGACTATTTCCAGCGCCAGGGCGCGTTCACAGTAGCGAAGGATGGCCGGCTCGTTTCGCTCGAAGGCGGACTAAGCCTCGAGCCGGAAGTGCGCGTCCCGACCGACTCCATCGGCATTTCAATCGACTCGAGCGGCGTGGTCAGTTCGACGAACCGCGCGGGCAGGGATCGAGTGATCGGTCAGATCAACCTCGTCGAGTTCCCGCAGGGGGCGTCGCTGAGATCGCGCGGGAAGACGCTTTTCGAGAACCTCGACGATGGCGCAAAGGTAGCGGAGGGCGCACCCGGCTCGAACGGTTTCGGGAGACTGAGCGGTTCGTCGCAGCGATTCCGCGATCTTGGCGGGAACGCGCCGAATCCGGTGCGCGACTCGGTGACGAATTTCGCGAGGAAGATTCGCTTCGTCCCCGCGGAAGGTCTCGAAACCACGGGCGAGGTTGTCGACGGCGCGGCCTGATTCTTGAGGTCACCTCAAAAAAAATCTTCGCGATCGAACTTCGATCTCCCGGTGGAAGTAAAATCCGTGAGGTCAAATTGATCGACCCGGATCGGATCGGAAACATGCAATCCACCACCCAAGTCGCGATTAATAGTGTCGACTGCCCCGGCTGCGGAGCGCGACTGGCGATTCCGGGCGGACTCGCGGAGCAGGCCGAATTCATCTGCGCGCGGTGCAGGATCGTTCTCGTAAATAACGAGCACCTGAGAAAGTTCCGGTGGATGGACCAGGACGAATACGTCCGTAAACACGGCGCGAGCAGAGTGAATCTGTGGGGAGGTACGCTCGGTTCCGTGATCTGGCTGCCGATATTTTTCACCGTCGTCGGATTTCAGGGAAAACTGACCTTCGGATTCGCGGCCATGGTCGCTGTGCCTTACCTCGCAATGATCTGGTGGATGATGAAATCCAGGGCGGACGCCTCTGCGACGCTTTGGCAGAGCAAGCTGTTTGCGTCGATCGGAGTCTACTTCGTCTACCTGGGAGGCATGCTCTGGCTGGTTCCGGAGTGGAACGAACTCTTCGCGTCGTTCGATTCCCCAAACTTCCTCGCTATCATCGGGATGGGGATTACGTTCGCGGCAATGGGTACGATCGGCGCTCTGATGTACGCATCGAAAGCGAAGAAACTGCCCGCCGCGGAGACCTTTGAGGAATCTTCATGAGCGGAATACGACCGAGGTTGCAGTGTCTCGTACTGTGCGAGCAAATCGTGCAGAGGAAGTGGGGGAAGAAGGACCTTCTCGGCGTGACGGACCAGCTTTACGCGACGAAGTTTCCGCACCGCGAAGCGAATCTGTCGGTGTTCGCGGTGCTAGGTTTCGGGCAGGGCGAGTTCGAGGTCTCGTGCGAAATCGTCGACACAGTCGGGAACGCGGTTTATCGCTCGGAGGAGCCAGCGCAGATTCGGCTGGACGATCCGTTCCGCAGAGCAGAGTTCTTGCTTACGCTTCGGGACGTGATCTTTCCCGGCAAGGGCACGTACTACGTTTCAATCCTCGTCGGCGGCGTGAAGCTCGCACCGGATCTGATGCTGCTCCTCGATCAGATTTGAATCTCAAAGGCCCGAAAGCAGTTTTTTCAATTCGCCGATGGACGACGCGGATCTCAGAACAGCTTCCACTTCCGCTTGTCCGGACTTCTGGAAGCTCTTTCGCAAGGCGCTTAGTATCGTTCGATCGACGCTGCCGAACTTATCCCTCAGATAGAATTCATATCCTTCAAAGATGCCTTCCGCTCTGCCTTCCTCCTTGCCTTCGCGTTTGCCCTTCCTGAAGATTTTTTCGTATGTCGTTATCACGGCTCTTCCTCCCGGTTCGGTCAGATTTTCGTTTGCGATCCTGCTGAGCGTATCGGCGTTCATTCCGGTTACACTGTAAATGTAGTTTATGGAAGTCTCCATGTACTTTGGATTTCCGCCGGAATCGCTGAAGCGCTTGACTTCGAACAAAATCGCCTCACGCGGACTCTGGGCTGTCTTTCCGGGGAGGTTCGATCTTCGATCTCGGCGCCGCTAGGTTAGGCGGAGGCTGCATTTTGAAAAGATCGCCCAGTACGCCGAGGTCCAGCGCGCCGAGGTCGAGCGCTGCGGGCTGCTCCGCCGCGCGGAGGTTTTCTTCCTTGATCGCGAGGTAGACTTCCTTGCGATGCACGGGTACGTTCTTCGGAGCCTTGATGCCGACGCGGACCTTGTCGCCCTTGACGTCGACGATGGTGATCTCGACATCGTCGCCGATCATAATTGTCTCGTTTTTGACTCGCGACAAGACAAGCATGATTAAGTGCCCTCGATCCTCTAAGCTCTCGACGACTCCCGCGTGTCCGAGAGCACTCGATATTTTGTTGTGTACTCCGCGCCGGCCCCCGTGATAACAAGTTGCTTTCCGAGCCTCATTTCGACGTTCAGGACTACCGGGCCCTGAAGATTCGCGGTCATTTTTCTCGGATCCTCCGGAACGACCAGAATTACGAGCACCACGGCTTTTCCGATGTCGGTGAGCTGAATGTTCTCGAGGTCTTCGCTTTTCACCGGGACCTTGTAATTCGGCTTGAAGGTCAGCGGATCGCAGACGATGAACGCAAGATGCGGGCTATCCACCGCATGAAGCCAGAGGAAGGGACCGCCCGAAGGATTCTCCAGAAGGAAGTATCTGCGCGCGCCTGGGAAGCCCAGAATGCCTTCGGGGAATTCATAGATTGTGTTTTCGTCGATCTCCACCTCGCCGAAGCGTGATGTTGTGACGCGAATTAAACCCATGACAAAACCTTCATTTTAGGATGTGTAAAATAATAACTTTTCAAATCTTGCATCGCGTCTTCGCTTCATTTTCGCTCCGAGCTCGGTCGTCAAATCCTCATCGTAGCTATGGCTACGCTTCCGGCTTGACTCTCTCGCGCGAAACGAACTTGACGCAAATACGAGCGCCATATTCGAAAGCTTATTAATTTACACCTCCTTAGTTTTCAATTCTCTGGCAGAAAATTGTACCAGATAAAAAGTGCGTTTCCATTAAATATAATCGAGCAGGGACACCTGCACGACTCTCGACGCGCTGCTGAGTCCGAGTTGGAATATCGCCATGAACTCGTCGAGTTTGAGCTTTGCTTGCACGGGGTCGATTCCAGCGACCTCCGAAATTCGCGCGGTAAGCCTCGTCGCGCTTCCGTCGAAATCGTCGCCCAGGGCGAGTTCGCCGCCGAGGCTCTGCTCGCGCTGACCTATGGTTTCGCGGGTGGCGAGTATCTTGTCGATTGCCTGCTTGAGTTGGAGCTGGATTCCGGGAAGCGCCGCAAGGTCGTCTTCGAGAAGCGCGTTTCGAAGATTCGAGAGGGCGCTAAAAGCTCCCACGGTTCGATGTCCTTCGGCCTGCATCGTCTTTCCGTTAATCACGCCGCTGTTTCCGACGCCCTGATCGATCCCGAACGCTTCGGGAGTGAAGCTGTTTTCATCGCGTTCGATCCGGAAGCTCTGCTCGGCGAACGACGCGGTCGAGTCGGTCTCGTCATTTATGATCGCCGCGCCGCCTCCGCCAGGATCGGTCTCGGAGAACGTGATGACTCCGGTGGGACTCACGAGGCGGATGTTGTTTCCGTCGCGGAGCGCGTAGACGTTCTGCGTTGTCGCGTTCAGCGCGCTGTTGTTTATCGCGGTGACGAGGGAGTCGAGGTCGGTGAAATCCGTGCCGGCTATGAGGCTCGCGGAATCCGTCGTGTTCGAAACGTCGAAATTCAGAGTGTGGGCGGTTCCGCCAGAGTCGTTTATTCCGTCGAGTCCGTTGAACTGAAGTATCTGCGTCCGGTCCTCGATGACGATTCCGTCGCTCGTGGAGTTGAGTTTCGCCTTGACGAACGTCCCCGTGACCGAGCCGCCAAGGGTCGAGTCGTAATCGAACTGATTCTGTTCGTCGTCATTGATCGTGTCGAGGAAGTCCTGGACAGTCATTCCCGCTATGCTTGGGATGTCGATGCGGATGGCGTCGAGGCCGGAGGTCCCGGAGGAGTTAGTCGCGTTCCGATCGTGGGTGTAGATGCTCATCCCTACCTCGAGGGCGTCGTCGTTGATCCCCTTGAAGCTGTTCAGATCGGTAAGGTACGTTCGCGCGAAATCGAGGTTCACGCCTAGCTGGGTCGCGGTTCCGCTTACCTGCGTATCGATGTCGCGGATAAGCAGCGGCGAGCCGGACAGCGTGCTGTAAAGCTCGATTCCGTCGCCGTCGTCGTTGATCTTTCCCTTGACGAACACGCCCGCGCGCTCGATCAGTCCGAAGAGATTCTGCAGCGTCGGCTCTTCCTTGTTTCCGGCGTTCGTCGGATCGAGAGTCGCGAAACTGAGGTCCACGCTTTCGCCGCCGTTTTCGATGTGCAGGCCTTCGTAGTTGAACGCGGCGCCGTTCGCGAACCGAAGGTCGCTGAGTTTCGTCTGCATCGTGAGCTTCGGATCGAGTTCGCTGCTCAGGAGGATGTGGTCCGACGTGAACCCGCCGCTCGTGGTGGAGAAGTCTGCCGTGCCAGCGGAAACATCGACGCTCGCGCCGCTGAACCCGCCGTCGACGGGTCTTATAGCCACCGTCGCGTTTGCGGTTCCGGTGGGGGTGACGACCTCCGCCTCCAGCTTGTTCGAGAACGCGGTGTTGATCGCGTCGCGAAGCTGCTCTGCGTTTTCGAGCGCACTCGTGGCGCTGCCGTCCGTGCTGACGACCTGCGTCGTGACGGTCCCGTCCTTCGCGGTGTGCGTGATCGTTGCACTGCTAGCTGCGTTTCCGCTCGAAACGACTGTACCCGCGGTATTGTTGTCAAGCCCGAGATCGACCGCGACGTTGGAGCCGCCGAGTCCTTCCGCGGTCAGAACGAGGTCGTTTTCGTAATTCCCGTAAATCTCCTCGTTGAGTTCGATCCTGAGCCTGCCCTCGTAAATGCTTGCTGTGAACAGCGTATTCGGGGAAGTCGAAACCCCCTGGACCACGTTCGTCGGATCGCGGTTGATGAGGTTCACCACGTCACTTAAGGTATCCGCGCCTTCGAGGTTTATGCTCGCGGTGCGCGGAGTCTGAGAACCCCTCGTTCCCACGCGAAGAACGAGCGTCCCGAGTTCCACTCCCTTGCCCGCGTTCAGATCGGTGAGGCGTGTCCGCGAAGTCGCCTGCGGATTCAAATCGACATTGCTCGAAATATCGTTGCTCACCGCGCCGAATGCGGTGTCCGCGTCGACCTTGAAGCTGATAGTTTCGCCGTCGTTTGTGCGGGTCTTCGTATCCTCGGTGTTTCCGAGGAATTCCACGAGGCCGTTTACGATCTTGAACGGTTCCTTCTCGACCCTGGTCCCGCCGAAAATGTACTCGCGGCCGTCGTAGTAGTTTGCAAGGCTGACGAGTCGCTCCAGATCCTCGTTGATCCCGAAGTACAAAGATTTGCGGTCGACGGACGGATCCACCGCGGCAATCGCTGTCTGTTTTGCGCGGATCAGAATTTCCTCGATTTCCGACAGTTTCTGATCGTACGTCCGGAGTTTCGTTATCGCCTGCCTGCGGTTCTCCTGGAACTGCTGTGTCTTGCGTAGCTGCGTGATCAGCGTCAGGGTCTCGTTCGCCTTCGTCGGCGCCTCCGACGCGCGGATGAACGCGCGCTGAGCGATTAGCCGCGCCTGCGCGTCGGTGATGTCCTGCGTAGAGCGAAATATATTATCGAGGATCGTGCCTGTGGTTAGGCCGATCGTCGTTCTGGATAATGAAACTGGGGTAGACATACTATTTTTTACCTTCCGTGGTAATTAAGATTATTCATCCGCAGATTACGCAGATTACGCAGATTATTTTTTGTTGACTCAATAAATAAAATCGAAACGCTTCCTGAAGTCATCCTTTGAAATCCAATACTATTCTTTTGTGCTGAAGACTACTCGTTCCAAAATTGACCAGCAATCCTCTATTCAATTTCGATGCTTTTAAATAATTCAGAACCTGAGATTCATCTTCACCGCCAATTTTTCTCAATGCTTTTAGTTCAACTATAATTGAATTGAAACAGACAAAATCAGCCTTATATTGACATTTCAATTCCACGCCTCTGTACACGACTGGAAAGAACCTTTCGCGTTCAAAAGGTATTCCCTGAAGTGAAAATTCAACCGCAAGCGCTTCCTGGTAAACGTATTCGAGAAATCCGCAACCAAGTTCGGAATGCACGGCCATCGCAGCGCCTATTATCGAATAGGTCTCCTTATCTCTGAATTGCGCTGGAATTTGTATCTCAGACATGTTTTTCTAAATTGATATTCTTAATAATCTGCGAAATCCGCGTAATCTGCGGATGATCATTAAATCGAATTCATTAATAGCGCCATCATCTGATCCACGATCGCAATGAATCGCGCTGAAGCCTGGAACATTCGCTGGAACGTGATGAGCGAAATCGCTTCCTCGTCCACGTTCACTCCGGAAATCCGCTCCCGCTCCGCGCGGAGCTGCCCGCCCAGGACTTCCTGGTTCTCGACGAGGTCGTTACTTTCAGCGCTGCGCACCGCGACGGTGCTGATCACGCCGATGAAGAACTCGCCGACCTTTTCGTTGCCGTTCGAGAAAATCTTCGCGTCGCGGAGGCTTGCGAGTCCGCTGATGTTCGTGTTGTCACCCTCCGAGCCGGAAAGACCCGTGGCGACGTAGTTCGCGTTATCGAGAAGATTTTCGTTCATCCCGAGGTCGAGCGCGCGGCTGCCCGTAAAGAACGTGTTCAGTCCCATCGCGGCGAGAAGGTCGCTCGTGTCCTTCCCGAAGCGGAAGCTGTAGTCGTCGCTGACGGTGTCGAGCTTCAGATGGTTTCCGTGGGAGATCGTCGCCGCGAGAGGGCGCGTTCCGTCGCCGGCGAGATCGACGAACGCGCTGTCGATCTTTGAATTGATTTCGCCTACGAGGTCTTCGAGAGTGAAGTCAACGTTCGACCCCTTCAGCGCGTCGCGGTCGACGTCGACGATCACGGACGTATCGTCTCCGGTATTGTTATTGTGGACGGTTATCTCGAACCTTCCGTTTTTGATCGGCTGGTTGAAACTCGTGACCTCGAAGGCGTCTCCCTTCTTCAGTTCGAAAGGAAGCTCGTGGTCGAAACTGACCTGCCCGGTGGCGGAGTTGAAGCCGGTTACTGTCCTGATCTGTCCCGCATTGGCTCCGGAGGTGAAAAGTATGTTCACGCCGACGAAGGGAGTCGCCAGGCCTTTCTCGTTTATAACGTCAAGACCAAGCCCTGCGAGACTGCTCGACTGGAGGTACGTCGTGCCGGAGCGACCGTCGATGGTCCCAGGGGTCGAAAGCGGGTTTCCTTCGAGCTGGGTGCCGTGAACGCCGTAGACGCTTTCGATGGACGAAAAGAACTCGATGCCGTGGCCTTCGCTGTGAATCTTGTTGAACTCGAAGCTGAGCCTTCCTGCGAGCTGGTCGAGGTCGCGCAGAACCTCGGGCAGGAACTCGTCGCGCGCAGAAATCAGACCAGCGAGCGAGCCGCCCTTGATGTCGACTGCGGAACCCGTGCTTTCGAATTCCACATGGTCGATCGAGTTGATTCCGTCGTTCGTCTGGCGGAGGTCGAGACGGAAGAAGTCGTCGCCGAAGACGAGCGTTTCGCCGCCCGCATAGACGTTGACGGTCGAATTCCCGGCGTTTACGACGTTTACCTCGATCTTGCGGGAAAGCTCGGTGAGGAGCTGAGTCCTTCGATCGCGGAGTCCGTTCGCCTCGCCAATGTCGGTCCCGCCGTTTTCGGCTTCGAGGATTCGCTGGTTGTATTCCGCGACCTGTTCGAGCAGCGCGTTGACGTCGCGCACGTCCTGAACGACCTGGGAGTTAAGCTGGTCGCGATACTCTATAAGGTCTTCCGCGGTGCTGCTGAACGCGTTTGTGAGCGCCTTCCCAGTCTCGACGACGGTCGTCCGGATCGCGGGGTCGGAGGGACTCATCGAGAGTTCCTCGATCGCGTCGAAGAACGAATCGATCTTCGAGCCGATGTCGGTCCCGCGGCTCGATCCGGAGGCGTCGAAGCTGTTCTCGACCGCGCTTGTGGCGTTCAGAATGTCCTCGATCCTGCGCAGCGCATCGCGTTCGCGGGAAAGCTGGTTTAAGTCCGACGCTGACGAACGGAGCGCTGTTTCGACGCTTTCGTCCACCATTCTGCGTATGAGGCTTATCTGCACGCCCTGGCCTACGAAGGCGTACCCGAGGTCCTTTTCCGGCGCGGGAATCATCTCGACGCGCTGTCGGGAATACCCCTCCGTCGCTGCGTTGGCGATGTTCTCGCCCGCGACGCTGATTCCAATCTGCGCCGCGGTGAGTCCCGACCTTCCGATATTCAGTGAGTTTAAAAGTGACATCCGTGTCCTTCAAAATTTAAAAATTAATAATTAATAATTGAGCGCTATTAATTATTAATAATGTTGATAAAAGAAATTTGTCATTTGTATTAGTGACTCAAGGTTTTGCATGGTTCCATCTGCCATTATTGATACTTATTACCTGCTAATTATTAATTGTTAATTAACTTAGCCCTGCTGATCGACGATGGTTCTTTTGCCGATGGCCTTTTCGTGGCCGCGGGCGCTGTAGGTCATCGCCGGCGGGATAGCCTTCTTGCCCGTAAAGATGGAAAGATACTGCTCCGTGAGTTCGAGGCTCTGCTTGCAGAGCGCCTTGTTGATGTGGTTGATTTTCGTAAGGCGCTCGCCAAGGTCTTTCAGGTTCTTGCGGAGAGCGTAGATCTCGCCCTGCTGCGCCGCGGGAAGAAACGGAAGGAGCTTGCTTACGGTGACGTCGCCGACGATTTTCACGCATGGTTCGCCGGCGATTGACTCCATCGCGTTTGCGCGGACCTTGTCGGCTTTCTTGATGTGATCGAGAATGAACTCCTGGCTCTGGAGCGACCTCCTGACCTTGTCGATGTCGAGGGTGATCATCCCTTCCTTCTCCTCGGAGCACGCGGTGAATAGATCCTCGTACAGCCGCGCGAGACGCGTAAGCGCCTTGACGAGCCGTTCTCCGAGAGCTTCGGAGACGGTGTCGTAAAGGGCGGTGACTTCCGCCTCGGTGCGCTCCGAGAGAGTGGTTTCCATTGCAGCGATAGTTTCCTGTTTCATTCCTTTGACCTTTACCTTAGTGTTTGAATTCTTCCGTGAATTGCGTTTCATCAGAGTCCCTCCTACGCGACGACTTCAATCGTCGAGAACTGTTTCAGATTCTCCTCGGCCTGGACGTACTTCGCGTATCTCTCCATTATCAGTTTCTTCATTCCGAAGATTCCGTCCTTCGTGTTCTTCGAGGCTCCCTTCGAGACTTCGGTGGTCCAAAGCTGGCCGAAGACCTCTTCGCCTCGTCCTCCGTCGAAACGGCCGTTGCCGCCGAACATGGGCTTGCGCATGTTCTCCATCAGCTTGCCGAGGAAGAACGCGTCGAATTCCCGCGCGACCTTTTCGAGGTGCGCCATCTTGTCCGACAGCGGCGGCTTCGTGACGATCGCCTGGGACTTCAGCGGTGAATATTCTGCTATGCTTCCGAATGCCATTTATATGCTCGCTATCAGTTTGCAAATTCGACTTCGCCTACGATCATTCCCGCCTGATGAAGCTGGCGGACGACGCTTATGATTTCGTTTGCGGGAAGAGCCAGCGCCCGAAGCTGCGCCAGAAAATCGCTGAACGCCATTCCTCCCGCGGGAATCTGGACGCTTATCGTCGGCCCTATCGCGACGGAGCCTTCCGTCACGCGCACCGGACCCGTCGCTGCGATGGTCCCCGCGCCGCTGTTGATGCTCACAAGCGCGCGCACGGCTTCGTCCACGGGGGTTCCGAGAATGAAGCTAAGATACTCCGTCTCTCCGCCGCGCATGGCTCCGGGTAGATGCCCCCAGTACGCGCGGTCGATGTCGACCTCGATCAGCGCGGGGCTGACGACCTTCGCGATGTTGTCGGGCCGCGTCCGTCCGCGCATAGGGTAGTTCTGGTTTATTGCGGTCGCGACGTTCGCGGCGGTCTGCGCGTTCGGGCGGTGGAGGCGCAGTCGGAAGTACTCGCGGACCAGAACGTGGTCTTCGTCCTTCTCTTCGCGGAAGAACTTCGTCCGGACGTCCTTGATGATCACTCCCCGCGCGGTGCCGGTTGAGTTGATCTGATCCGTCGGAGAAAAAGAAATAGGGCCCTGTACTACCGCGAGGTAGTCGTCGACAGAACCAGGGCCCTGGAGAGGAGTTTCAAGAAGTGTGCCGCCTTGCAGCCTGGCTTCGCCCATCACGTTGACCGTGACGGTTATCGGATCGCCCAGGCGTGCGAACGCGGGGTAGGTCGCGGTGACTGTGACTATTGCGACGCTTTTCCAGTCGAGCGTGGCGGGGTTGATGTCGTAGCCTCGGTTGCGGAGGAAGTTGCCGATCAGCCTTCTTGCCGCGGGGTCTTCGCCGTCTCCGGTGCCAGGGAGTCCGACGACGAGTCCCTGACCGTTAAGGAACAGACCTCCGGGGGCGGGAACGCGGATCGTCGTGCCGTCGCTCTGGCTGATTTCCATCTCGAGTTCAGTCGCGATGTCGCTTATGTCTTCGACGCGGAGATTCGCCTGCGCTAGCGCGGAACCCGCGAACAAGATCGCGATGAACAATGAGGATATGATCGTTTTGATTTTCATTTCTATATTTCCTACTCCCTGCTCCCTACTCCCTACTCCCTACTTCAGAACGGCCAGAGCCACGAAAGCGCCCGCTGGAACCAGCTCAGAATGGTGAAGTCGCTGACGTCGCCTTCTCCGGTGAACGTGAGGTGCGCGTTCGCAAGAGCCTCGCTGCGAACGATCCCGTCCGCGCTGATATCCTGCGGATCGACAAGCCCCGTGACCGCGATCTGTTCCGTCTCGCCGTTGATGAGGCGCGTGCGATGCCCTTCGATCTCGAGGGTTCCGTTTTCGTGTTTGTAGACCACCACCGCGCCGAGTCGATCCGTGTACTGATTCCTGCGCTCGGTTCGACCCTCGCGAGCGACCTCGGTCTCTGACGAGATTCCCACCTCAGGGACGTACGTCCCATCCTGCAGGTTCTGCCCGAGGCGAAATCCGCCGCCGTTGTTGAAGCGGATGAAGTTGTCGAGAGTCGTCTTGACGTCGGTGCTCGAATCGCCTTCGGTCTTCGCCTGTAGACGCGCGATCGCCTGCTCGCTGATGTATACCGTAACGAGATCGCCAACCTTGAACTCCTTCGTCGGCTCCTCGATGTCGGAGTACAGGCTCCTGACCTTGCGGATTACGACTTTCGATTCGGTTCCGTACGCGAGATCCCAAAGCGTCTGCGCGGAACTGTCGACGGCAAACGTGGCCGCAATAACGAGTGTGAAAAGGATGACTTTGTGCATTGTAATTACTTTCCGAAATTGAAAATCTCTCTACTTGGTCTCTTGTCCTCTATCCTCTGGATTTTGTTCTCCCGGTTCTGGACAAGCTCGGTCCGCCCCGCTTCGAGAATTCTCGCGTACACGCTCGAATCCGCGCCGATGATGCGGACCCGGATGACGTCGCCGCGGAATCCGCGCTCCTCGGCCCTCGCGAGCGCTGTGACGTTATTCTGGGTCACGACAACGCGATCCCCGATGCTGACGATTGGAGTCAGCGTGACGAGGTTCTTCGTCACCCTCGCGCCTACAACGATCATCCTCGACGCCTTCTGCCCGATGAGGGCTTCGATGCTTGTAAACACTTCTTCGCCGCGGGTGGTAAGAATCTGGCTGCGAAGCGCGATGTCTTCCGCGGATATGACCTGCGTGCGATCGATGGATTTCAGAGCGACCACGACGTCCATCTGACGGCCGACTTCGCAGGTGACGCTGACTACTCTTTCGGCGCCGTCGATCTCTGTCTCGATTCTGACCGTCTGATTCCCGAGCGCGTGAATCCATTCCGGCGGGAGCCTCAGACTCGCGCCGCGGATCGTGAAACTCCTTCGCGGATAGCGGTACAAGCTCAGCGCGACGTTAAGAACCTTCATCCGAAGCTCTTCCTGGCGCCAGCCCGTGACGCCGCGGATTTCCGCCTCGCTCGCGGTTCTCAGCGCCTCGTCGAATTCCCGCGCGAGCTGTTGCTCGCTGACTTCCGTCGTGCTTTCGTCTTCGGAAGAAATTGACGGAGCGCTTGTCACCACCGGCCTCTCTGCCACTGGCATTTCGCCGTTACGAGTGACAAGCGCTACGTCCGCTCCCGAAATTCTGATGTGCGCTCCGGAAATGTTCAGACTCGAAATGCGCATCGCGAGATAGTCCCGCTCGACGTATCGGGGCGGCGCTCCGAGGAACAGATGCGAAAGCTGCTCCTCGATGCCTGCGATACCGTCCCGCACCGTCACGACATCGAGCGCCGTCACGTACCGCGCGGTTACGTCGACCTCATCCTTCAAAACGAATTCGAGGGCTGACGCAGAGTTCGCAAAGAGCGCCGTCGCAAGGGTCAGGATTATCGTGTTCCGGAGGTTAGTCATCGTTCAAAGATTCCAGAAATTTAATCTGTGCTTATCTGTGTGAATCTGTGGAAAAGAACTTCAAAAATTACCTCTTGAGGTTTCCAGCGATCTGCAGCATCTGGTCCGCGGTCTCGATGCTCTGCGCGTTGATCTCGTAAGCGCGCTGCGCCTTGATTAGCGTCACGAGTTCGCGCACCACGTCAACGTTCGAGAGTTCGAGGAAACCCTGGCGTACGAGGCCGAAGCTCTGGATTCCGGGCTGGCCCTGTATCGGAGCGCCGGAGCTTGGCGTCTCCTTGAAGAGGTTTTCGCCCGCGGCTTCGAGACCTTCGTTGTTCGGGAATCTCGTAAGTTCGATCTGTCCGAGCACCTGCGGCTGGGGCTGACCCGGAAGCTGTCCTTCGACCTGGCCGTCCGCGCTGACGAAAATCCTCGTGGTGTCGGGTGGTATGGTGATGGGCGGATCGAGCAGGTAGCCCTGCGGAGTGACGAGCGCACCGTTGACGTCGCGGTGGAAGGTTCCAGCGCGAGTGTAGGCAAGTTCGCCGTTCTGCGTCTGGACGGCGAAGAACCCGTCGCCTTCGATCGCGAAGTCGAGGTCGTTGTCGGTGCGATCGAAGCCGCCCTGTCGGTGTTCCTTCGCGATGGCGACGAGGCGGGTTCCGGTTCCGACCTGCACTCCCGTCGGGATCAGGGTTCCGCTCTGCTGGACCGCGGTCGTGCCCGAGCGACGAAGCGTCTCGTAGAGAAGGTCTTCGAATTCCGCGCGGGACCGCTTGAAAGCCGTCGTCGAAGCGTTCGCCACGTTGTTCGCGACCATATCGATATGGAGCTGCTGGGCCCTCATTCCCGTCGCGGCGGTTGACAGTGCTCTTTCACTCATCTTTCAGTACTCCAAATATTCTGGTTTAGGTTTATTCCGATTTCGATTTATGTCTTTTATCCAAGTCGCGAGACGCGGTTGATCAGCGCCTCGACCGTCTCGTCCTGAAGGCTCATCATTTTCATATTGGCCTCGTACGCCCGATAGCCCGATATGACCTGCGTCATCTCCTCGACAGGCTCGACCCCGGAGCCAAGGAGGTATCCCTGCCGCATGAGGCTGTTCGCAAGAACCGACTGATCCGTTCCGGTGTAGCGATAGTTGTTTTCTCCTGCGTTATCGAGGTCCTGAAGGTCGGTGAACGTCACGGGCGCGATCCTCGCGATCTCGCCGGTCTGTTCGCCTAGCAGTACGCCCTCCGGAGTAAGCGTGACCTTCTCGTTCGGGAGCTTGATCTCCTTCCCTTCCTCGTCGAGCAGCGGCATCGCGCTTCCGATCTGTACCAGCGTTCCGTCCGGACGACGCGCGAAGTTCCCGGCACGGGAGTACAGCGTTTCGCCTTCGTGGGACTTCACTCTGAAAAAACCCTCGCCGTTGATCAGGAAATCGAGGTCGTTCTCGGTGAAGTCGATCGCGTTCACGTCGAAGCTGAAATCGGTGTAGGTGTCCGCGAGCTGCGGGCCGCCGCCGAGCTGGTCCATCATCGGGCTGCGATGGCGGAACTTCGGGTGGCCTTCCCACACTTCCGCAAGACGCTGCTGGAAAACCTGGCGATGTCTAGCAAAACCCTGGGTCTCCGAGTTGGCGAGGTTGTTCGTCACGTTTTCGTGCCGAGCTTTCTCGATCAGACTTCCCTGGGCGCTGAGCCAAAGACCGTAAAGCATTAGTTCTGTCCTCCGTGGTAATTGTCCTCGGTATCCAAAGAGAGGAAATTCCTGCCCGCGGCGTCTTTCCGGGTCTCGGGAAACCGAAGCTCGCGGGAGAATTGTTCTCCTTTGAAGGAAATTTGTTCCTCGGACGCGGACTTTTTGCCATCGACTTCTTCCCGGATAGCCTCGTGCTCCTTCGTGAGCGAATTAGAAAGCTCAGATAGGCACAGAGTGACCTTTTCCTCGTCGAATCCGGCCCTAGAGAAGAACATCAGCGTGATGAGCCTCTGGCAGATTCCGGGTATTTTTGAAAGGGTTTGAAGAATCATTGTTCACCAAAACAAAGGTTTGCTTCCGGAAAGGATCGCAACGCCCGTGCCAAAGTTTGGGGATTCTGGAATTACGAATTACGAATTAGGAATCGGGAACAGGATTCATCTGCCTGTGATGTGGAAACTCAGACCCGACCAGCACAACAAGTCTTGCCTGTCTGGAGGCATCAAATCGATGCAGGCGTATTGTCGGGACGGTGAACCGCGTGGCGCGTCGGTCCCGGACGTGTCTTCACGAGCAGGATGCGTACAGACGTATTTCAATTCGTAATTCGTAATTCGTAATTCAGTGACGTTGCGGCCGTCCACATCTACCTTGACATTCATTTGGCGCGGTGATAGTTTCGGCGCGGTGGCAAAAAAGGGCCGATATGCTGGATTTACCGCGGGAAAACGCAAATTTGAGCGATCCGACGATTTCGACGATCGTCGTGAGCTTCAACGTTGCGCGGCTGCTTCGGGACTGCCTTTCAAGCGTTAAAACCGCGCTCGCGGGAAGACGGTTCGAAATCATCGTCATAGACAACAAATCCAGCGACGACAGCGTAAAAGTCGTGCGTGAGCACTTCCCGGACGTCACACTCGTCGAAAACAGGAATAACGAAGGCTTCGCGAAAGCAGTGAACATTGGAATAGCGAGAATGCAGGGCGACGTCGCGTTCCTGCTTAATCCGGACGCGAAGATCAGCCGCGAGGCGTTCGACAAGCTGCTTGCGCACCTCGTATCGAATCCTGACGTCGGTATGATCGGCGGCCAGCTCCTCAACAAGGACGGCTCGAAGCAGAACTCCTTCGATAACTTCCCGACGCTGACGAACGTGTTTCTGAACAAGTCGCTGCTCCGGAAAATCGCGCCTGGGAACTACCCGAGCAAGAACATCGAGTTCGCCGCGCCAGTGGAGGTCGAAAGCCTCATCGGCGCCGCGGTGCTGGTTCCGCGTAAAGTCATCGATGCGGTCGGCGGACTCGACGAGCGCTACTTTTTCTTTCTCGAGGAGACCGACTGGTGCCTCCGGATTCGTAGTGCGGGGTACAAGATCGTCCATCATCCGGGCGCTCTGATAACGCATTTCCAGGGGCAGTCGAAAAAGAAGGCTCCGGAACTCGCGTGGGTCGAATACTACCGCTCGCTCTACAAGTATTTCCGGAAGAACGATCCCAGGCACTACGAAGCGCTTCGGGTTCTGAGCGCGATCAAGCTGTTCGTCAACTTCATCGGCGCGGGAAGCGCAATGATTCTTGGCGGAATATTCATGGAAAAGCTCAGAACGAGGTTTAGCAATTATTTTACACTGCTTCTATGGCACGCAGCCGGGTGTCCGAAATCCGTGGGGCTGCGGAGGATCGGGCCGAGGAGGCTCGTTTTTTGAAATGTTCCGCCTTTTATATTGACGTGGAGTTCCGATGAAACAGTCGATCAAGTTTATCGACACATTTTCGCAGAAGACGCTTACACTGAAGCTTCCGGTATCGAAAACGCTGAAGGAAGTGCTGGTGTTTCTGCGCAAGAACTATCCGCACCTTCAATCGAAGGACGTGATATTCTATGTCGATAGTAGCGAAGTGGACAAGAATCTCACTCTCGAAGACCTCATCAAGGGAAAGCTGCTTCGCGACGACTCCGCGATCTTCCTTACGGAACCCAAAAACACTCCGGTGTCTGTTTCGGAGTCGGGACACAATCTTATCCCCGTGCGCGCCGCTTCCGATTCTCCGGAGGAGTCGCTTCCGGAGGTTTTCGAGCCGCGGGCAGTTTCGCGGTCGGACGGCCTCGCGGATGCTCTTTCTGGACTCGACGACGATGAAGATTCCACTGGGAGTGCAGACGTCCCGTCTGCGCACACAAGAAGAGAAGACAGCGACTTCGGTCCGCCTTCCGGAGTGGAGTACAGGGCGAAGGAAGCGGATGGTCTCGCGGACGCGCTTTCCGGGCTTGACGACGATGAAGATTCCCCTGGGAGTGCGGACGTCCCGTCTGCGCACACAAGAAGAGAAGACAGCGACTTCGGTCCGCCTTCCGGAGCGGAGTACAGGGCGAAGGAAGCGGACGGTCTCGCGGACGCGCTTTCTGGCCTTGACGACGAAGACGTTGCGCCGGAAAAGCCGTACCGGGCTGCACCGCCGCCGAAGCCCGAAAGGCATCGATTCCACGACGATGATTACGAACTTCCGGATATAGAGGAGCCGGAGCTTCCGCACAGCTCCGGATTCGCGGAGTCCACTCAATCCGGCGGATTCGAGGAGGAAATTCCGGAGTCGCTCGATAACGAACACGATGACACTTTCGAGGAGGCTCTGGACGACGCGGACGCGGACGAGGAGATGGACTCCGACTTCGAGGCGCTAATGTCCGAGTCTGCCCGCGTTCGCGCATCCGAGGAGCCGGTGATCAGTTTCCGCGCGCCTGTCGAGGACGACGATCTCTTCGACACGGAGAGCTTTGCGACGGATATGGGCGCCAGAATGTCCGCCGCGGGCGAACTCGAAGACGACGAAGATCTCGACGAGGAGGAGGAAGCCGACTTCAGAGTTTCCGAACGTATGGACGAATCCGCGATTTCGGATGACGAAGAACCCGAAGAGTCTGTCCGGGAGGAGGAAGAGGAGGCGGCCCAAGATCTTCTGGACGAAGCGGACACGAGCGCGTTCTTCTCGGAAGTAAGGCGCGAAGAGGAGCCGGGGAATGGGACTTCCGCCGACTCGGACGTCTATCCATCCGAGTCCGACGATCCGCTGAGCGCGATTTCGAAGGAGATGGAGATCGACGGCGTCGCGCGGTTCGAAAGCGACGATCTGTTGGGTATCGACGACGAGTTCGTCGATCTTCTCGACGAATCCGCGGCGAGGCGCCAGAGCGACGCCTGGGCGAAACCCGATATGCTCGAAACGGACACCGCGGAATGGTCGATCCCGAAAGTCGGCGATATTTCCGGGCTTGAATCCAGCCGGTCGACAAGCCGCGATAGTTCCGCGGAACTCGATATGAAGCGCTGGAAGGAAGCGAAACTGAAGAGCGCGAGGGAGAAAGTGTCGCTGAGCACGCCGCTGACTCTCGAGGACGAAGAGATCGACAACATGCTCACTGAAGTTCCGGAAGAGGAAGTTTCTCAGCCGGAGGGAGAGCAGGAGTTCGAGACGAGCGAGGTCGAACTGCGTGAAACTCTCGCCGCGCACTCGGCGGAGATCGATGACGACTTCGAAAGCGCGAGCGACACTTTGTTTGCGAACGTGCCGGGCGTGGCGAAGATGGAGCCGGAGACCGCGAGCGACTTCGAGAAAAGGTCGATATTCGACTTCAGCGAGTCCACCGACACCGACCCTGAAATCCCGATCGACGAGATGGAGATGATGTTGAATGCGTCGCCTGCGCCGGAACCCGCTCCGCGGGCGCGTGCCCAGCCTTCGCCGGCCGCGGCGCCTTCCGTCACCCGCGCAGGAGGCGGACTCCCCGCGCCGGTTCCGCCCGCTCCGAAGATTCAGCAAGCTCCTCCGGGGCAGCCGGCCCATCTACGCAGGAAAACCACGATCCGTTATTTCAAGCAGATGTCTCCCGGAAAGACGTTCCCGCTGGTCGCGGTGATTTCGAAGGAAACGATCGCTAAAGTCGCGCTGCGCGACGTCTCGCACGCGGAGGGCAAGGAGTTCGCTATTGCGAAGGATAAGCCGCGGGTCGAGGTGAAGGTCCACTTCCCGGGTTGCATCACGGTTCCCGCGACTCAGCTTGTAGACGTATCTCCGGAGCGCGTCGAGATGCAGTTCTACCTCACTCCGATGGCCGCGGGCGACCTTCCCGACGCGAACGTCGAAATCTGGCACGAAGGAAGGATGATCGAGCGGATCCAGACCCCGGCAACCATCGCGAGGCCCACCTGGGCGAAGGTTTCTATCGCCTGCGCGGTGCTGTTCCCGGTGCTGACGTTCCTGACGAACGTTTTTCGGAACAAGGTCGATCTTGTGGTGAACAGACTTTCTGACGTGGGCGATCTGATCGCGAACAACGTCAGCACGCAGGTCTGGTCCGGCGCGGGCGTGTTCCTCGTCTTCGGGCTTCTGTTCTTCGGATTGTCGAAACCGCGCGAAGCTCCGCTGGTCCACCGGATAATCGACAGCGAATGACGATGCCGACCCGCTTTGAGCGCGGGTGCATTCTCCTGGACGCTACTCCGTGGCACGGACGTCCCGTCCGTGAAAACACGGTCAGGATGACCGTGCCACAGGCGCTCGCCGGAGGTCTTCGCGAAAAAAATCCGTAAACAAATGCGCAGTAGTATAGTGCTTCAACGAAGTATTGTTGCAACAAGAAGAAGCAGGGATTGGAGGTTCGGGATCGCGCAAAAACAGGTAAGTCCGGAGTGCGGTATAAACTAACGCAGGCTGGTTCT
>JANLHZ010000034.1 GCA_024653775.1 Planctomycetota bacterium
TTGTAATTGGCGACGCTTCCGCAAAGTTCTGGAACGCCATCGCGCCGATAATCGAGAATACGCCGTTCGTCACCGTACCAGACACTTCTTGATGAAAATCCATAGCGCGCTCTCTTAGCCGCGGCGGACGTGCTCAGGCCACGAACCAGACAATCGAATAGCGGCGCGCCGGGCGAGTTTTTCGCTCCGGTCACAGGGAATCCATGCCCACCCCGCGTCGAAAAGTGATATAATCTGGAATGATGACTACAGCAGCGGGAAATTAAATTTCAGTTCCTACGGTGAATAACACGGGTTATATAGACAGTCTTTACGCACAACTTGATGGTTTTAACGATATCTTGCAAGAACTTAGAAATAATGTAGTGGTAGCTGATGATAATTTAACCAGCGCCGGCAAGCTATTGGATAACGAACAACTCGCATTGGCGAATTTGTTGATACAGCAGAGTACAGAACAACCAGGGTCACCAGAATGGATGTCCATACAATCTCAAGTTCTGGCGAAAGAACAGACTATTCGCCTCCTAACAATAACTTATCGCGAATTTGAAAAAGATCTTTCTGTTGCGAGGGAAGCCGAGGGAGATTACGCGAAACAACTGCTTGATTTTATATTGGGCATTCAATCCTGGAAGGACGACAGGAACTATCGATCGCAACTTGTGACCTGGCTGAATGAGTGGCTGGCGATTTGGGTCAAGGGAGTATTCATCTTTTGCGGAGAAGTTGTCTCATGCGACTAATAAATAGAAGGCCAGTTGGAATTTCGCTGTTTTTAGCGCTGTTCGTCTTTGCGATCCTGACTCTAATTATTTTGCAGCGTCAAGGCATTCTCGTTTCGTTCGATAATATTGCTGAACGGGATTTGGTAAGAATTGATGAAAGGGACATTTCACCATGCGATGTTTCTTCCGTAAGCCATGGGCGTGTTGAATTCCTTTCGCCTGTCCAGGGTGAAGTCGAAGCGGAAGTCTCGATCACGGATGCTCATACGCAGGAAGCCGGCAACATTTACCCGAGTGTCGATTCGCCTGCTAATAGAGGTTCAACGGGAAACATACCGAGTATCGGTTCTAATCCGGACGGCCGCGAAGTCGGACGGCCAGACGTTCGCTCGCTCAATCCTGAATTATATGATCGGACCCAGGCCTTGATCGAATCGCTTAACATATCCGACGATACTTTTGAACGATATCGATCCCCACTTAGCGCGTCGGAACTGAGGCAAGCGTTTAAAGGCGCTGATGAAGTCGCTGCTGATGCAGAAACTGTAATCGGCAAACAAAATGAATTTTGGTCTCGGTCATCATCTATCGAAGACTGTGTCAGGAGAATCATTCGCAATGGCCAAAACATGCAATCCTCTCACGCTGATTATGAACCGCTAATTCCACTGGCGTATTATGATAGATACGCGTCGCCTGTGCTGGTAGAGATTCTCGAAAAAGGGCGTACTGAAGAAAGCGGCGCGAACGTCGCCGGTTTCAACAATATTACTCCCGGAGTCGCAGCCATGTTGGCGCAGTTAAAAGACAATCGGTCAGTAGAAGCTTTCAGCAGTATCGTATCCTCTCTTGATACGATAAACCCACGGTGGCGAAGCTCATTGTACTCAGATGCGACCTTCTCGCTGCTCGAAACCAATGCGCTCGATCCATCCACGGTAAAGTTCGTGGAACCTGGAGCGTACCCTGAGCTGCTATATTTTATAATTGGGCAAACTGAAGATCCCGCCTTTCTTCCTTATTTGATTCAGTCGTTAAAATACTACGAATGGCGCGAGAAAAGTGGCGCCTCGAATCTGCTCACGGCAATAAAAAAAATGGCTATTGCATTTAACCTGGTGCGGTGCTCGCGTTTTTCGTTTCGTACAAAGGAAGAAAACTTACTATCGGGGAACTGGGTCGCTTTGCTTGACGATTTGGGTGGCAACGATCTCGACAAGACTAATTACTTCAACGAGAGCTTTAACAGCGTCATGAAAGAGCTTGACCTGATTACCGAGGCAGACGCTCTCGTGGCGAGAATTTCACATGGATATACATATGATGTTCTTCGCGGTTCTATTTCCTTGTCTATATATGATATGAAGGCTTCTTCTTTACATGTCTCTCAATTTGGAAGCGCCAAGATAGGCGACATTATCGACAAATACGATTCGCTTTCCGACGACCGCGAAGGCGTCAGCAAAAAAGTGCTACTGCTACAGGCTCTAATCGCTATCGGAGGTTCCGAAGTCGAAAATTTCCTGGATCGAATTATAAGAATGGAGCAGTGGCAATATAATCGACTTAATTGGTTCGCACATATTAATCAGCGGTCATTTCTCGGTTATCCGGTAATGATGCCGGAATATATAGCTTATAGTCCTTATCAGTTGGCGATTTATGGCGCGACATATTTGCGAAGCGAATTCTGTCTTGATGCGCTCAACGCAAGATACGAGCAAAGTAGCGATTGGATAGAAAAGGGAATGCTGCTTCTTTGCCATGCATTTATTAAGCCCGACGACAAGTTTGTGCCTGATCTTATCGGCGCTCTTGCGGATAGTCATATAGATGTTGTTCGACCTTCGATTATCTGGGCGCTCGTTCTTCATTCCGGGCACACGTTTGGAAGTCCGGAGGCGGACAGCGATCCGGTTGCCTGGGAAAACTGGTGGAACACGCCCGCGGAATTCAGGGCCCGCTGAAGGTGAGTAGCGTTAAAGACACAGACTTACGGGGTTATTCCTCGTCGCCTGGCTCGCCCTGGGGGATCGGCGGGCCTTCCGTGATCGGCCCTTCGTACCGCGGCTCCTCGCGCAGTTCCGGAGGAATGCTCGGCGTCGCCTTTTCGAGGAACAGCACCGCGTAGCATGTGTTGATTACCTTCCAGTCCTCGCCGTCGCCCCAGCTTCCGTCGGGATTCTGGATTTTGATCAGTTCGTCCGCGCCAACGTTGTACCAGTTGCGTCCGCCGAACTCCTCCCAGCCGCCGATTTCGCCTGTGCGTTCGAGGCTGTAGATATAGTAGTAGTAAAGCATCTGGATGTCCGTCGAGCCTCTGCCCGCGTTCCCGAGCGCAGCGGCGACGCTAGGCCACTCGTGGAGTCTGCGGTCGACCCAGGGTTCCTCCTGCACGAGCACTTCCTCCCCCATCCGGTGGAGTCCGCGTCCAAGGATTTCCTCGCCCTTCGGATCGCGATCGCTTTCGCCAAGATACGCGCGCACGACTCCCCAGCACCCCATCGCGGCGCAGGTGCCCGTATCGTAGTTCCCGGCGTGGGGATGATTCGCGGCGAGAAGATTTCCGCTGTCGTACGAAGGAATGTACGGATAGCCGCCTGTGTCCGCGTCGATCGCGCGCATAAGCATACGCTCGGTCAGCTTGAAAACGCTCTTCGGCACCGCGACGTTCGCGCGGATCGCGGCGTGAAGTCCGAGAAGCGCGTACTGAGTCGTAAGCATGTTCCGCGAGGACTTGCCGCCGCCGAGGAGGCTCATCGTGTTCGAAAACGAAGGCTGCGTGCGGTGTACGATCAGATACGAAGGACGATTCCTCGCTCCGGTGCGCCTCCCGCGGTCGACCTGGTCGCGAAGTTCCTGCGCCCGCTCCGCGCCGGCGACGCTTTCGAGGCCGGGAATGAAATCCTTGACGAACGCGTGCGTCGCGGGCGGATCGAAGGTCTGTGGAATCTGCTCGAGCCTCGGGCATGTGCGCTCGTCATCGAGGCCTTTCGCTTTTTCGTTGACGTAGTCCCACTCGCCGTCGTCTGTCTGCGCGTTAACGAGCCACCACGCGCACTGCGCAATGTTCCGCTGGAACCGGATCGGATCGACGGCTTCTAGCACGACCGCCTTCAGAGCGATGTTGATCGTCGCGAAGATGTTGTCGCCGTAGCCAGCTTCGATCGAGTCTTGCAGGAGCCTCGTCGCGACTCGGTTCTCGACCTGTTTGCCATGGACCATCGTGAGCAGCATCAGTTCCCGCGCTTCTAGCAGGAACGGAACCTTGCGATAGTTGTCGATCACGTATTTGACGCCGCGCTGGATCGCGTCATCCACCTTCGCCTGGTCGGGTTCGCCCGGATCGTTCGCGCCGGGATTCGCGGGAGGATTCTGCGCGGGCTGGTCTCCGTCCGCTTCCTGAGCATTCACACCTGACGATAAAAGCAGAAAAACGGAAACGAACGCTGCGAGATATTTCATTTTCGCTCCTTGCGGATTTCGGGAGATGGACGCGGAACTCTGCGCACAATTTAACATTTTTCCGATCGAGGATCAATTCCCGAAAATTGCCTGAACAAACACGCTATGGAATACGCCGCTAAGCGAAGCCAGGTCCGCCTGGCAGTAAGTGTTCACAGGGGTTCCCTCTCACTCCGGGAGATTGCCTTGTGTGACGGATGCCGAAGGCGGGTGAGAGGTTGTGTGATTTCAGATTGAACTTCTGCATTCTGACTTCTGCATTTTCTCACCACTGACTACCGACTACCGACTACTGACTACTATTACGGAGATGCAATGACCGAAGACAACATCCCTTACGCGATCTATTCATCGAGCTGCAAGACGAGCTGCGACGACTGCGCGCTTGCGCCAAAGCGGAGGATCTATTTCTGCGTCTGCCTGATGGACATGCACGTCATAGGCGTGGGCGACACGAAGGATTCCGCGCTCGAATCCATGATGAACAAGTACGGGGCGAAGTATCCGGACGTTCCGGACGAATTCGGTTTCGGCGGCTTCGAGGACGAAGAGGACCTCTGGGGAAGAAGATAGTTCCGGATTAATAATTAACAATTAATAATTATGACACTGTTCAGCAGAAATCAGCGCTCAAGTAGTAGTCAAACTTCGGTTTGCGCGATTCTTCAGCGCAGAGACGCGGAGAACGCGGAGGCTCGCGGAGAATTTCAACTGATGATTACGGCGGTTTCGCTGTACTTCACGGGGAATTTTCGATGAAGGAGCAAATTGCAGACTTACTGAATCGATACCACTCCACGGGACCGAAGCGACTGTATCCCCGCATCCACTTCCGCGAGTGGAAAATCGACGCAAAAAATTTACCTCGACTCTGGCTGAAATCCCCAAGTTCAAATGGAAATCGGTTACTCGACCAACCAAATCAACTGATGTCCAGTGAACACTGTCATAATTATTAATTGTTAATTCGAAACCAACAACCAACAACTATCAGACAACTATTAGTTATTAATGGCTTTGTTGCACAAATACGCGATCGTGAGCGGAATGTGGTCAAGAAAAAAGCACAGCTTCCGAAATATCGTTGAGGTCAATCTAACGAAAGGAAG
>JANLHZ010000058.1 GCA_024653775.1 Planctomycetota bacterium
AGTGCGGTATAAACTAACGTAGGCTGGTTCTGTTTATGCGGGTAACGATTTCGAACCACCCGGAGCCGTCAAGTTGCCGTCGAGTTTCTCCGGCGACGCGATGACTCTGGGTCCACCGAGGGCGCCCTCGATCCTTTCTCGCTACGGCGGGAAGGAAAAAACGGCTGAGAACGAAAGGACCGGATGACAAAGTAGAAACTATCGTAGGCAAGCGACATCGATAATTCGGAGCCGTCAAACGAGACGTTTGACGGCTTGTGCGGACATAGACGACCGCGGTCCCAGGTGCGCGAGGCTGTTTCTCATTATCTTGCGACTCCTTACGACCCGCGGACCATCGGCCCGCGAACCAGCCTGGAATCGATACGCTCGCCGATGACGAGGTGGACGCTCATTTCAAGCGCGCTGGCGATGGTTAGATCCGTATCGCCGCCGGCAAACTTTCGCGCGCGGGCGAAGTAGCCGTTCGAGAGAAGAAACTCCTTTTCCGCGCTAGATTGACCCTCCGCGAGCGGTTCCGCCAAGAAGGCCTCGGCGGTTTCCATCTCTCCAGGCGTCATCAGTTCCGAAGGCTCCGCGTCCTTCACCGGGATCTTCCTCACGACGGCGAGTTCGATCACCTCCCCCGGCGTCCGCGTCTGGAGCCACGAGTCGAAGGCCTGCGGGTCGCCCGCTTCGTTATCCTGGTAGGACGTGATCCTGTCCTCAGGCAGGACGTACGAAGCTCCACTCGGAATCTGCGCGATCCACGCGTCAGGCTTCGCGGCTTCCGGGTTCGCGGCGTAGAACTCGCCTTCGAGATTATCGAGCGCGGCGGCGGAAGTAGAATCGTCCGCGACGTTCGTGACGACGAGTCCGCCTCCGTCGGACGCGGAGACGGTGATCCCGAGGTATGGGCGGAGCGCGCCGATCTCCCAGGGCGAATGCCCGAGTTCCTTCGGGGGACCGTCGGGAAAGTTCTGCGCGAACGCGCGGATGGTGTGGAAATCGCCGTCGCGGATGAAGGCGGGCGCGTCGATCGCCCACTCGTGCGCGGGCTCCGGGCACACCGTCGGGACGAGGTCCGGGCGATCGCGGTCGGCGGTGATGGTCTTGTAGAGCTTGTCGTCGATCCAGACCTCGACCGTAACCGGCGCGGGTCCGGAATCCGGATCGTAGGCCCATCCGCGGAGTATTTCGTAGCCCGCGTCGTCGAGATAACCCGCGGGATCGTTGTTGACGAAGCTCGTGAACTCGACGGGCGACCCCTTCAGCTCCGGATTAGTTCCATCGGGGGTATTCACCGCGAACGCGCTGAAAGTATGCGTGGCGCCATCGAGATAGCGCGCGGGAATGTCCGCGATGAACGCGTGGAATGGCGATGAGATGTCGTTGTGGCGGGCAAGCACTGCGAACTCCTGGTCCGCGAGCATTCGCCCGTACGGTTCGCCGTCGTAGAATACGTCTACGAATATCGGATCGTCTCCAGCGTCCTGGTCTACCGCCCAGCCCGATATGCGCGTGCTCGTCACGAATGAAATCTCGCCGTGGGGGAGGGCGTTGTCAGGATCGGGGCTTTCGACGTCCGGCGTCTCTTCGCTTTCGTCGTCCGTCTGATCGTCGGTCTTCCGCGGCGCGAGCCAGCCGGAGTCCATCGGTCTGAACGGAGAGCCGGGCGCCTCGTCGAAGAGTTTGTCGCTCGATGAGTCGAAAAAGATGAACTGCACGCTGCTCTGCGCGCCCAGCGCGGGATCGAACTTGAAAAAGAACAGCCGCCCGTCGATCGCGTTCTCCGGCTTTTTATATCCTGCCGCGATTACCTGCGCGTCGATGGCGGATGAACCGGGCGTCACTGGAAGCTCCGCCCAGGATTTATCCGCCTTGAGAAATTCGTAGTGTACGCCGCCAACGATACACTCGATGTAGACCGTCACTTCCGGCGCGTCCGGATCGATAGCGAACCCGATCGCGTGGTCCTTCGTCACCTCGATCAGCCCTCCGACCGGAAGTCGGTTGCCGCCGAAGATTCGTGGACTGCCGGAGAGTTCCTGGTGGCAGGAGCCGTCCGGCGAGTGCGCGATCACGCGGACCTTGTGCTCTCCGGAGAGTCCTTCGAGAAGGTCCGCGGGAAATTCGAAGCCGCGGTTCGCTATCAGGTCCGCGCCCTCGAAGAAGGAGTCTGTGCCGGCGCTCTCTCGTGGAGAGTCCGCGAAGACGATCGACTTGCGGAATCCGTCGATGAAGAGTTCTACGCTCATAACAAGTTCCGGCGAACTGGTGTCATACGCGAATCCATTAACGCCGTCCTCCGCGTCGACGACTTCCAGTGCGCCGATGATGCTGCCGCGACGTTCCGCGACCTTCTCCGCCTCCGCGCCCAGTACTTCGCGATCGTGATCGGAATACATCGCCATCATCGAGCCGTCCTCCCGCCTGACCCACGTCATCGGCGCGCCCGGGTGGAATTCATCGCGACCCGGCGTCGCGGTCAGTTCCTCCCGTCCGCCGGCGGTTCGGTACTTCCGGCTGTAGAATCCTCGGATCGGATTCGCTCCTGAGCGGATGAACATTATCGCCTGCTCCATATCCCCGGCGACCGAGAAGAAATCCGGCGCGATCGGTTCGACGACTTGCGAGGCTTCCGCGAGGACGTCCTGAGTAGTTCCCGCCTCGTCGTCGATTTCATCCCCCGGTATTTCGACCTCGGACGCCGAAGATTCGCGTGATTCGAGCTCCGCTGCGGATCGATTCGCGCGCGCTTCCACCTCCGCCGGGGCGCCGGGATCGTCGGTGTAATGTCCGCCCGATGCTATTTCAAGCCCGCTCAGAATCCCGCCTTCGAAGTTCGCGTTCAGCACGATCGCTACCACGCCGCAGAAAAAAACGAACGCGAGGATCATAGTCGCAGCGATTCTTTTCATTGTCCCTACCCTTCTGATGGAACAAAGTCTAACAGCATAGACGGTTCGCCGTCACCCTGTGCCGAAGCGCTATCCCCTCCACCAATGGTGGGGAAACCGAATTCACTTATTCCTTGCATCACCGGCTTCACACATCCCAAAAGGAAAGCCGCAAGCGCTATAGTGGTTATGATGTCCTTCATTTGTGACTTATGCCGGAACTCGATGGTTATCTAACTCGCACGAAAGAAATTCATTTTCCTTTGCGCTACGCTATAGATACCATACGGTAATCGAAAAATAGAAAGCTGTGGCATGTTTCACAAATTCACGTTTAAGAATTTCAGATGCTTTGACCGGCTGCATTTCGATGAACTCGACCGGATCAACCTCATTGCGGGGTTCAACAACAGCGGAAAGACGTCGGTGCTAGAAGGTCTATTCCTGTTCGCGGGAGGTAATAACCCGAACACGATATTTCAGCTCAACGGGTTCCGGGGGCTAGTTGATACGAAGGTCGACGATGGAGCGTACACAGATATGCCGTGGGCGCCTTTGTTTAAGGATTTTAACAGCGAATGCTCTATTCTGCTTGAAGGAATTGACTCGATAGGAACCAAAAACAGTCTCCAGATAAGCGACCTTAAAGCGAGCGATATTTCCGACAGCGTCAAAATCGAAGCGCGTTCAAAGAGTTCGACCGATTACCCGTCTAACATTCGAAGCGCTTCCCGTGTTCTGGAATTTAAACGACGACAAGAATGGCATCCGAATTCCACCAAGCGAAGCAGAAAACACGAATTAAAACAGACCTTTCTAGTCTTGGATGGAAGCGGAATGAAAATAGAATCGCCGCTTCCTAGTCCGGAGATAAGAGCTTTTTACATGGGAGCGAGGGGAAAAACATCGCAATCGGTGGAAGCGGAACGCTTCGGCAATCTTTCGGTGCATCACAAAGAAGATCGACTTATCGATTCTCTGAAGCACATTGAACCCAGGTTGCAAAATCTAAAAGTTATACCGTATTCCGGTAGTTCAATGATTTTCGCCGACCTAGGGCTGGAAAGGCTGATCCCGTTGCCACTTTCGGGCGAGGGAATGGTAAGGTTAACCAGTATGTTACTGAGCATTTATTCCTCGCCGGGTGGGATCGTACTCGTGGACGAAATCGAAAATGGTCTTCATCACACCGTGATGCAAAAAGTATGGGAAAGTATACGATATTCGGCACTGGAAGCGGACGTACAGATCTTCGCCACTACTCATAGTCAGGAGTGCATCGAAGCGGCTCATTCCGCGTTTTCCGAAGAGGAAGAATACGCTTTCCGTCTTTTCAGATTGGAAAACGTCGAAGGGGAGACAATCGTGAAGTCATACGACAGGGAAATTCTGGACTCGTCCATAGACCTTGCTTTCGACGTTCGCTGATGACATCGAATAGATTAAGCATTCTCCGGAAGAGATTACTCATCGTCGAAGGCAAGGATGAGGAAGAACTGTTTAGCGCGATACTTGGCAAAAATCTCGAATCCGTGCAAGTGATGCCGATAGGGGGAAAGACAAAGTTAAGCGAAAATCTAAAGTCGCTATGCAACCAAAGAGGATTCGAGACAGTCGAAAAGATCGCAGTAATTCGAGACGCTGACGAAGATCCTGATGCGGCGCTCGTAAGCGTGCATGGTTCTCTGCGTAAATGCGGTCTCACCGCTCCGTCGCGGGAGTTGATTTTTGAAGGGAATAATCCGTCCGTCGCCATTACGGTTCTCCCGGGAAACAAGAAAAAAGGACGACTTGAAAACATCGTCAAAGAATCGCTTCTTGAAAGTGACGAAGCCGCTTGCGTGGAAGGGTACTTTTCGTGTTTGCGTGAGAAAAATGCGTTTGCGCCTCAGTCGGATGGAGCGAAAAGCTGGGTCACGGTGTACCTCGCTTCGAAAGAAGATGACTTTCTTCGACTTGGCCACGCAGCCCAAAGGGGACTCCTTGATTTTAGCCACGAAGCGTTCGCATCTTTGCACATCTTGATCGACAGCCTTTGTAACTGACACTGAACTCTGAAGCTTATACCTTGCCCTTTAACGCGCGAGGGTTTATATTTTTGGTAAGCAAGGAGCATCGATGCGCGAAGACATCCGCGACGTAATTCTCGGCGGCTCGAAGAAAGCCACTCTGCAGGAACTCTCGAAAAAGGGTTTCAACAAGGTGCGCGTCATCGACGAGGACAAGATATTCGCGCTGATCAAGGAAGCCGTGGACGCCGCGATCGGACAGCAGGGCGGCGATCTGCTCGACCTGGAGCGCGACGCGCCAGCGGTGGACGCGGAGAAGGTTCAGGGCGCCGCGAGGGAGGCGTTTGCGAAAAGGCTCACAGACCACCAGCAGGCGATCAAGGTCCAGGACAACATCTTAAAGCTTCGTCAGCTTTTCCAGAGACTCATCGACGACGTCGACCAGGCCCTCGGAAAGAACGATATCAAAAGCGGCCGTGAAGGACTCAGCGTCATCGGAGATCAGGTCGGGAGCCTGCTCGAAAAGATCATGGAGAAGGACGAGCTTGCGAGAAAGAGCGCCATCAAGATGGCCGACCTCGAAAAGAAGCTTGAGAACGTCGCCAAGGGCAAGGGCGGACTCGAAGACTACGAGAACTTCGATTTCAGCGTCCTCGGCACGAAGGAAGGCAAGATGATGGTGCGGAACCTGCTCTCGGAGCTGAGCCGTACGAAGAAGGAAAACGCGTCACTCGCGGACGACGTAAAGTCTGGAGACGACAGCCGGGCGCAGCTCGTCAAGGACCTCGCGACGGAGAAACAGAATGCCATAAGACTCAGGACGGAAATCCAGCTTCTGCGCGAGCGTAGCGAGGACGCGCACCACCTTCGGGATTCGAAGACGCTGCTGGACGCGTTCAACCGGCTCGAGGCATCCTTCGAGGAACTCCAGGACCGCCACCTGCGGCTCGATCTGCTCGTCGAGGACCTGATCCAGGAGAACTACAATCTCGCTATGGGAGGCGGCAAAGTAAAGAGTTTCGACCCGGAAATTGCGAATACGATCGTGGTGGAAATTTGAGATAGCGTGTTAGAATAGTTAACGGAGATTCGAATGGCGTTTGCAAGTCTCGAATTTGAATCTATCTTATCTGATGACTCGAAATACATAGACTCAGACATCTCTTGGAGTGAAGACGAAGATCATTCACCGTCCGTTGAGTTCCCCGTCGAAGTTAGGTCGCGTGAAGGATTGCCATTGTTTGTAAAAGGCAGTTACAATCCGCTCATACCTGCGTTGTCATATTCGCTGATTCTTAAGACGGTCGGAAGGATTTATGGTCTTGATCTCGGAAAAGACCATCATAATCCAGAATGCAATCAAGTTGGTGAAAAGCACAAACATAAGTGGACGGAACAGTCCCGCGACAAGTGGGCATACGCACCTGAGGACATAACCGAACCACCGAGTAATCCCGTTGGAGTTTGGAATCAGTTTTGTTCTGAAGCGAACATTAAACATAGCGGCAAAATTTTCGAACCACCTCAGTTCCAGCACGATTTATTCCTATGAAGTCAAGCGGCGACATTTGCGACCGATTTACCGAAGGGATAGCCAACCTTTTTGAATGCAAACAGGTTGGTAAGTACCGTCGAATTCGAACTCCATATTTATATCCGGACGGCGACAATATCGATTTATTCTGCGTGGAACAGGGCGACATCGTCCTGGTCTCCGACCTTGGGGAGACAGCCAGATGGTTGCGAATGCAAACGGCCGCGAAACGTCGCTCTATAAAACAGAAATCGATGATCGAGGATGCCTGCCTGACTCATGGCGTTGAATTCTATAAAGGAGTATTGATGGCAAGATGTCGTCCCGGCGATCAACTTTCGTCTGTAGCATTTCGCGTTGCGCAAGCGGCGCTGCGCGTGTCCGATATCTGGTTTACATTCAGAACGAGTGTTGGTGAGTCGATGGCGAACGAAGTCGCCGATTATTTAGACGAAAGAAATTTGTCTTATGTCCGCGATGAAAAATTGACGGGTCGATCAGGGAAAATCTGGACTCCGGATTTCCACGTTCGATCCGCAGAAGTAAGCTCCCTCGTTTACGTTTTAAGCACTGGTAATAGATCGATGTCTCGGAGTCTGGTAAACTAGGTCGTTACGGCTTTTTTTGACCTGAGCTACCTATCTCTTGGGGCTGAAACATTAAAGTTCGTTTCGCTTTTCGATGATACTTCAGACATTTGGAGCGGGGAGGATTTCAAACTGGCGGAGCAACTTTCAACGATTGCCAGATGGTCAAATGTTGACGAATTTGCAAGGATTCTGGAAGCCGCATAATTATTACCCATGGTCACAACAACAACCCGAAACAACGTCAGCGTGGACGTCCTGCGCTCGATCAATCCCGCAACCCGCGAAACCATAGGCGAGGTCATCACGACTCCCGTGGAGGAAATCCCCGCGATCTTCGCGAAGGCCCGCGTCGCGCAGAAGGTGTGGGCGGCAATGAGCTTCCGCGAACGCCGGGAGATCATGCACCGCCTTGTGCGCGTTATCGCGGAGGATGCGGACGCGATCGCGGAGATGATCGTAAACGAGAACGGCAAGCCCAGAGTCGAGGCGTACGCTAGCGAGATCGTTCCCGCCTGCACTCTCGTTCAGACCCTCGCGAACAAGGCCGAGAAGTGGCTGAAGCCCGAGAGAATCCGCGGACTCGGCCCGTTCGGGATAATGCGGCTGATGGGAAAAAAGAGCTGGCTGACGTGGCAGCCGTTCGGGGTTATCGGCGTGATCAGTCCGTGGAACTATCCGTTCAATCTGGCGCTCGGCTCGACGGTGAGCGCGCTGCTCGCGGGGAACGCGGTCGTCAATAAACCAAGTGAATTCACGCCGCTGATCGGGAAGATGACGGGCGATCTGTTCGCGAAGGCTGGCTTCCCGCAGAATCTCGTGACCATCGTGCAGGGCTACGGTCATAACGTCGGCGCAGAGGTCGTGCGAAGCTCCGACAAACTCTTCTTCACCGGAAGCGTTGGCACCGGAAAGAAGATAATGGCGATGGCGGCGGACAAGCTCACGCCCGTGGTGCTCGAACTCGGCGGGAAGGATCCGATGATCGTGCTCGACGACGCTGACGTGAAGATCAGCGCGAAAGCGGCGGTTTGGGGCTGCTTCAACAACGCTGGACAGACCTGCGCGGCGGTCGAGCGCGTGTACGTCCACGAGAGTATGTACGACGACTTCGTGAACGAGGTCAGAACGATCACGCAGTCCCTTCGGCAGGACGTCTCCGGCGACGAGCGCGAAGTCGGCCCGATAATGAACGAGATGCAGTTCAAGAAGGTCTGCCAGCAGGTGGACCAGGCCCGCGCGGACGGCGCGGAGATCATCGCGGGCGGAAAGCCGAACGATAAACTTCCCGGATACTTCTATGAGCCGACGGTGGTGGTCGGCGCGAAGCAGAACTCGCGGCTGATCCAGGAGGAGACCTTCGGACCAGTGCTTCCGATAATGAAGTACGCGAACATCGAGGAAGCCATCGCGATGGCGAACGATTCGAAGTACGGCCTCTGCGCTAGCGTCTTCAGCTCGAGCGTAAGCAGGGGGAAGGAAGTCGCGTCGCGGATTCTCGCCGGGAGCGTACTTGTAAACGACGTCCTTTCGAACGCGGCGGTGGTCGAAACTCCGTGGCAGGGCATCAAGCAGTCGGGCATCGGGCTAACGCACTCGAAGGACGGCCTCAGGGAATTCGCGCAGTGCATCCACATTCAGACGAACCCGCATCGCACGCAGTTCTACTGGCACCCGTACTCCGCGAACCTCGCGGGCGCGCTTCGGAACTTCACCGCGGGACTCTTCGGCGGCAGCGCCGGTGGGCTGGTCAAAGGCGTGCGTGCGCTTATGAAACACCTGAAGAAGAAATGACGAATTGCTTCAGCCTGAACTGCGCTCCTCATCAGGTCGGAACCGCCGAAAGATCGAGGTCGCTGACATAGCCGTTTGCGAGGTACTGATATCCAAGTCCCGCGATCATCGCGGCGTTGTCGGTGCATAGCGCGATGGGGGGGATCGAAAGATGCGCGCCGGTTTTCGCGCATTCGTTCGCGAGGCGCTCGCGCAGCCTTTTGTTCGCCGCGACTCCGCCGACGATCGCGAGACTTTTGACTCCCGTCTTTCGCACCGCGAGCATCGCCTTGCTGACGAGCACGTCGACAACGCACTCCTGGAACGCCGCGGCTGCGTCGCAGACGATTTTCTCCGTCAGTTCGACCTCGTGCCAGCGAGTCTTGTTCTGACCTCGGACGTGGTAAAGCAGCGCTGTCTTCACTCCGGAAAAACTGAATTTGATCTCGTCCGAATCGATGAACGTGCGCTTGAATCTTATCGACTCGGGATCGCCGTTCATGGCCGCCTTGCTGATCGACGGTCCGCCCGGATACGGAAGTTCGAGTATCGCCGCGGCTTTGTCGAACGCTTCCCCCGCGGCGTCGTCGATGGTCGCGCCTAGTAGTTCCATTTCGTTGAACGCGGTCACGAGAAACGCGTGCGTGTGCCCGCCGCTCACCGCGAGACAGGCGTACGGATACGCGAGTTCGTCGTCCGCCATCATCGCGCTGTAGACGTGCGCGTCAACGTGATTCACCCCGATAAGCGGCACTTCGAGCGTCATCGCGAGTCCCTTGGCGAAGCTCACGCCGACGATGAGCGCGCCGATAAGTCCGGGAGTGTTAGTCACCGCGATCGCGTCTATCTGGTCTATCTCCCGCTCCGCGTCCATAAGCGCGCGGCGGAAGATTTCGTCGATCTCCTCGGTGTGCGCCCGGCACGCGATTTCGGGCACAACGCCCCGATATGGCGCATGCTGCTCGATCTGGCTGCGGATAACGTTCGAGAGTATCATGCGTCCGTCGCGCACCACGCTCACCGATGTTTCGTCGCAACTCGTTTCGATTCCGAGAACGTTCACGCTAACCCCCGAACTGGAGCGACACCGCGACCACCGTATTTCCGGTCATCGCTCCTTCGACGCGCATTCCGAGCCATCCGGCCTGAACACCGATCTTGAAAAACGGGAACACCCGGAACTCGAAATTCATCATCGCGCCGAACAGAGTGCCGCCGCCCTCGATTCTCCTCACGTTCCGGCTGTCGTTAAGATCGTTCGTCTTCGAGATTTCCTCGGTCAGTTCGTAGCCGAATCCGCCGATGAACGCGCCGAGGTCGATTTCGAATCTCTCGCCCGGACGGAGCACCGCGTCCGCGCGGAACGCGCCTCCCGAGAATTCGCTGCGGAAATCGCCATCTTCGTCCGCCGCCGTGAATCCGAATCCGCCGATTCTGAAGTGCCTAAAGATGTAGCCGTAGCCGCCTCCGCTGGTGAAGAGGAAGTTGTTGCTGTATTTGCTTGATACGTGAGGAAGCGGCGTGCGCAGCCATCCGATCGAGAATCCGCCGCCGCCGTGCCAGTCTTCATAGTCCCAGAACTTGAATCCCGTCGGTTTCTCGCGATACCGCCTGTCCCGGTCTCGCGGCTTCATTTCGAAATCGCGATCGCGGTAAACCGTGATAATATCTCTCCGGCTGTCTTCTTCTTCGTTCGATGAGGTCTCCTCATCCTGGGGTTCGCCCGCTTCGGTCTCCTCCGCGGAAGGTTCTTCTATCTCGTTCCCAGCCGCGTCGTCGTCCGGAACGAGAAACGAATCGAGGGAAAACGAAGCCATCAGGTCCAGGGCGGACGCCGACTTCGAATCCCGGAGTTTCATGCGGGCTGAAAGATCGAATTCCTCCGACGCGAAGGATTCCGCAGAAAGGACGGCGAACATTAAAGCGGTAAATGCGATCGATATTTTGTTCATTTCGACTTACTCGTATTTCAGAATTTGGATTTCAGAATCTGGATTGAAGGATATTGTTAGTCGAGCCAGATGTTATTGTCTCGATTTAGAAATAAATCTTAAACCAAAAATCTGAAATCTAAAATCCCAATAACCTTTGCGCCCTAACGGGTGCGTGGCTGAAATCGAATGTTTCCCATTGTCCTTATAAACGTCGTAGGCCTGACTCGCAAACACATTGGCGAGCACACGCCGAATTTGCGCGCTCTCGCGGATTCCGGCGGCATGCACGTCCTCGATGAGACGCTGCCCGCGGTCACGAGCACCGCGCAGGCGTCGATGCTGACGGGCGCGGACGCAAGCGAACACGGCGTCGTCGGCAATGGCTGGCTGTTCAAGGACACACGCGAAGTGAAATTCTGGCAGCAGAGCCGGTTTCTGATCCAGAAGGAGCCGCTGTACGTCACCGCAAGGCGCGCGCTTGGCGAGGCGTTCACCTTCGCGAACCTTTTCTGGTGGTTCAACCAGGGCACCTGCGCCGACTACTACATCACGCCGAAACCGCACTACGCCTGCGACGGCGCCAAAGAGTTCGACATCAAAAGCCATCCGCGCGACCTCGGATCGGAGTGCGAGCGGGAGTTCGGGAAGTTCCCGTTCCACGCTTTCTGGGGACCGATGGCGGGAATCGCTTCGAGCCGCTGGATTTCGAACTCGACCGCGCACGTTCTTCGCACGCGTAGGCCCACGCTGACGCTCAGTTACATCCCGCATCTCGATTACGATCTTCAGCGCTTCGGTCCGGAATTCCCAGGCCTCGCGCAGAACCTTCGCGATGTCGATTCGTGCGCCTGCACAATCATAGAAGCCGCGAAGGAAATCGAAGCGCGCGTCATCGCCGTAAGCGAGTACGGAATCGCCGCGGTCGATAAACCCGTATACCTGAATCGCGAGCTTCGCCGCGCGGGGCTGCTCGAAGTGACGGACGGTCCATTCGGCGAGCTGATCGACTTTTTCGAAAGCCGCGCGTTTGCGGTCTGCGATCATCAAGTGGCGCACGTCTATTTCAGGGAACAGGGAACAGGGAGCAGGGAGCAGTCAGAAGTAGTTGAGCTACTTCAAAATATCGACGGCGTTGGCGACGTGCTTGCGACTCCGGAGGAGAAGCGCGCCCAGGGTATCGATCACGAGCGCGCCGGTGACGTCGTCGTTTTCGCAAAGCCTGGCGCGCATTTTTGCTATCACTATTTCCTTCGCGATGCCCGCGCGCCGGATTTCGCGCGGACAGTCGACATCTTCCGCAAGCCGGGCTACGACGCGTGCGAACTTTTCGTCGATCCCGCGCTCGCGCTTCCGAAGTTGCGCGCCGCGAGAAGGCTGTTGCAGAAGAAGCTCGGGTTCCGCTACAAATTCGACCTCGTCCCGCTTGACGCGTCGCTCATCAAAGGCAGCCACGGCATCCGCAGCGAAAATCCGGACGACAAGCCTGTGCTGCTTTCGTCGAGTGTGCTGGATGTGCCGCCCGCGAGCGTGAAGGATGTCCGACGGATCGTGCTCGGGATGCTGGGGGTCGATCTTGCGTTTCTTTGAGTTTACGAACCAGCCCGTGGGTAGTATCATTTGGTGGATACTTCGTAACGGAGAGCAAAATGGCGAACAAGAACCAAAGCCACGACATCAGGTGGAAACAGCGGTTCCAGAACTTCAAACGCGCATTCAACCTCCTGCGGGAACCTTTCGAAAAAGGCGCGGAAAACCTATCCGTTCTTGAAAAGGAGGGTGTTGCGCAACGCTTCGAATACACGATCGAACTCGCCTGGAAAACCCTTAAGGATTTTCTCGAGGAAAGTGGACTGGTTATCGCTCCCGTGACTCCCAAAAACGTCATCAAGGAAGCATACGCGGCGAATTTGATTTCCGACGGGCAGGTGTGGATCGACATGCTCGAAATCCGCAATCTGTTGTCCCACACTTACGATGAAAAGGTTTTCAGCGATGCGGTAAACGCGATTGATGAAACGTTTTTGGAAGCTATAGAAGCCCTGGTAGTGTTTTTAGTCGGAAGAGAAAATAGTCCATGAGGGATATTGGGTTAAACGATCATGAGCGAGAACTTATCCTCGATGTTTTGCGCGCGCATCCAGAGGTTACAGGTGCGATCGTATTTGGGTCGAGAGCCAAAGGAAACTATAGGACTCAATCAGATGTCGACATCGCGCTTTTCGGAAACGTTTCCGCGCTCCGGGCAGAGGCGATCTCTTCTGAGATGGACGATTTACCGCTGCCTTACAAGTTCGATGTGAAATCGTTTGACGAAATCAAACTGCCGGAACTTCGGGAACACATTGCGCGGGTTGGGATCGTTATCTACGGAGAAGTGGCTGTTATTCTATAACACCACTTTGACGGGGGCGGTACGGACGCACTCCCGTCCCCTCATACCGGATTACAGCAGGAACCATGCGATGAGCACCACGGAAAGAAAGCTCAGTGGGATCAGCTTCGTCCAGCAGAGGTGCATCATCTGGTCTACGCGAAAGCGCGGCAGAGTCCAGCGCAGCCACATCTGCACAAGTACGAGCACATAGACCTTCGCGAGAAACACCACTGCGTAGATGAGGTTAGTTGCAAGGAATCCGAGGGTTTCCATACCCCACGCGTGGAACTGCGCGTCCGCCACGGGAAGCTGGTAGCCGCCGAAGAATAGCGTCACCGCGATCGCGCTTACGACGATCATATCCATATACTCGCCCAGGAAGAAGAACGCGAAACGCATCCCGCTGTATTCGGTGTGATAACCCGAAACGAGTTCCGACTCCGCTTCAGGAATGTCGAACGGCGTGCGGTTACACTCCGCGAGCGTCGCAATGTAGTAAATAAGAAACAGCGCAGGCATCACTATGAGGAAAACGACGCCCGCGCCGAATCCGTCGGCTTTTCCGAATCCGAAGAGATTCCAGGAAAGGAAGCTCAACCAGGAAGGGCACCAACCCTGGAACCATGCGGACGAATGCGCGACCTCCTGGTTCGAAATGATGGTACTCATCTGCATGCTCCCCGCGAAGATGACCGCCGCGAGGACGGACAGTCCGACGGGAACCTCGTAGCTTACGATCTGCGCCGCGCTGCGGAAACCGCCAAGGAGGGACCACTTGTTGTTCGAACCCCAGCCTGCCATCAGTATTCCGATGACAGTGGCGCTCGTCACCGCGAGGATGTAAAGCACGCCGATATTGAGGTCGGCGACCTGAAAATCCGGCGAAAATGGAATCACCGCGTACGCGCAGCACGCGCCGATGATAACGAAATACGGCGCAAGTTTGAACAGCAGACGATCCGCACCCTGTGGAACGATGTCCTCCTTGATCAGCAGTTTTAGACCGTCAACGAGGAACTGTACGATGCCTCGAATATCGATGACGTGTCTTAGGCCGGGAATCTTGAGGAGCTTATTGACGAACTTCAGCACCGGACTTGGAACGCTGGCGGTGTACGCGTCGAGGGACGCGGTCGTTTTCCAGTAAGGTCCGACCCTACGCTGCATCAGCGCGCTGACTTTCCGCTCGATGTACGTCGAAAACCCGGCAATCGCAAGAATCGGAAGCAGCGACAACGTCACGGCAAGGAATCCGCCAACGAGGATGCCGAGCCATTCGATTCCGATCAGATCGGAGAAGTATTTAATGAACAGATTCATCGAGAGAAATTGACTTGCAGGCGAGCGCCCAAGCGCCGCAGAAACAACCCAGGAAAGTTATTTTAAGCTATCCGAAGCTCCCGGTGCACTATCGCTCGAATAATTTTTTGTGCGAGGAAATGTTAAATCGCATAACTGCGACACCTAAATTATGACATAACGACTACTTTGAAAATGTAGAAATTTTTCACCGTAAATATTCCGTGATTTCTCATTGGTTCTGCGCTCGCAACATAGTACTTTGTCATAAGTTAAGGTGGAGAGGCGTCTTGTGGCGGCATAAAATTTAAGGTATAACTTGTCAACGAGGTCGCAATAGTGTATTATACGAGTTAGTTGATCAATAGCGCTTAATTTTGGAGCATCGGAGAAGTATGAAAGTCTGCCGGATTCTATTCCTCGAACAGAGCGAGGAGATTGCGAAGTCGGTTGCCGCGCATCTGCGGCTTCTCGGCCACGAGGTTGTTGTTGCAAGCGACGTCCTTCGTTGCATGAAGATTTTCGCCTCGGAAGAGTTCGACATCTTGCTGCTCGATCTAACTCGGATTCGAACGGGACGGGTGAACTTCGTCCGCGAACTTCGAAGCATCAGCGCAGTCGGCGCCATTATCGTATGGACCGACAAGCTGAGTATCGTCGACCGCGGCTCTCTGCGGGAAACTGGAATTCGGGAAATGCTGACACTTCCGGTCGATCTCGATCAGGTCGAACTGGCCATCGAACGCTCCGCAACGGACATTCGCAAAACGGACCAGATATTCGCGCTGTCGAAAGCTCTGCAGAATACCAGCGCAGGCGGGAGGGACACTCTTGGCACGAGCGAGGCGTGGCTGTCCGCGATGCGGGCCGCGGATCGTCTTGTCGAACAGAATTCTCCCGTTCTGATCGCCGGGGAAATTGGAACCGGAAGGGAGCACGTCGCGAGAATGATTCATGTTTCATCGTCGCGGGCCGACTTTCCGTTCGTGCATATCGACTGCGTGAAGCTGCCTTGCCAGCTTCTAGAGACAGAAATTCTCGGCATGGATCGCATGAACGGTCTGGGCGAGTCCGGGCGCGTAATCGGCGCATTCGAGCAGGCGCACTTCGGAACGCTCTTCATTCAGGAGGTGACGGAATTCACGGATGAGCTTCAGCGCAAGCTTCTCAAGGTAATCGACGAGGGGCGCTTTTCGAGATTCGGTTCGAGTTTCCAGCGGGAGGTTGACGTGCGAGTGATCGTATCCACGAGCCGGAATCTGGGTGCGCTTGCCGATCTCGGGCAGTTCCACAAGGAACTTTACGACAGACTTTCGCGGAATGAAATCAAGCTCCCCCCGCTTCGGGAGCGGGAAGGCGACGTGGATGCGCTCGCGAGTTATTTTCTGCTTCGCTACGCAGAGATCGAACGCAAGCACATCTCGCGCATACTTCCGGGGGCGCGGGAACTTCTCAGGTCGTATAGCTGGCCGGAGAACGTTCGCGAACTGAAAAAGACGATCCACCGCGCGGTACTGATTGCCGAAAGCGACGCGATAGAGCCGCGCCACCTGCCTCAGCATATTCGCGGCAGGGACACGGATAAGCTTCTTCGCCTTCTCGCGGCGGAAGCGGGCGCTACCGACTCTGCCCGCGGGATGCTGGAATTCGATCGCGTCGACGACATTCCTTCGCTGCACGACGTCGAGTTCGAACTGATTCGCAAGGCAAGGGCTATCTGCTCCGGCAACAACTCCCTGGTCGCAAAAAAGCTCGGAATCGGCAGAAGCACGCTCTACCGCAAGCTCGCGAAGTTCGGGAGCGGGTGAGCACATCTCCCAAGTTTCCGCTAGTCACCAGGTTTTATTTTTTTGAGAACTTCATCAAGGAAGATCGCGACACCTTCGAGGCTAGAACCGGTTAGGACATCCTGTGCCTTTTCGTTCTGCTTTTTTCCGTGCGCGATGTAATTGCGGTATTTTACAAAACTAAGTAACCGCTCTCTATCGCCAGGGGCCAAATCGCTTCCAACAATCTCGTTTACTTTCTTCAGATTCCAACGGTCTAGAGTCGGATTGGAAACCAATCGATGCGCCTGTTTGTTTCCGATCCCGATTTTGTAATGCTTCTCGATCACGCTCCGGCATTCTCCTGCGGTAGTGTTTAACCACGTAATCGCGATTTCCTCGAACGTAGACATCAAGGAAATAAATCCACTCTCCTTGATGATTCGTATCGCATCGTCAAAATAATCCTTGATTTTGTCGGCGTCCGAAGGTTTTGACGCGAACGGAAATTCCGTATTGAGTAAAGATCTGTCATGAACGTTTCTCACTGCACGATCGCTATACTGTTTATACACAGCGAGTCAAGGCTCAGTCATTTCTGTTTTACTGCGATCCAGTTTCCTTGGACGTCCAACTCCTCTCTTGCGTTTTTCCAAAAAGCTCGTCTTAGTTTTTGTATGACGTCATCGAATCCCAAGTCCTGCAAATCGAGCCACGATCCCGAAGATCGTTCTTTCCCAGCCTCCGATTTTTTATTCTTAACAGAGTCTGACGCTTCGCTGCGAACCCAACGCCTCCCGATCCACTTTCCAGGTTCCACCCACACCCATGTGTCAGGCGGTTGACGAACTCTGCGAATAACGCATGTACGTTGGATTTCGTTAGAGAATCCAAGTCGCTTGGCATTTTCGTTCTCGGGCAACAATATGAAAACGCGGTTGGAGGCTCTCCCGCATTCATCCAAGATTCTTTCGACTTCATCGGGCGACGTTGCTCTACCCGAAATAACGAGAATGGTATGGCGTACGATATCATTTTCTCGCCTCAATGTGCCCCATTCGAGGGGAACAAGTAGCCATCTCTGAGCTTGAGAGTTATCAGCGATTTTTCTGGCGAGATCGCTCTGGGATGGTAGCAATGGATCAAATTGCCATCCTTGCTTGACAGAAACTTCACGGGCGGCTCGAACCATGTTTTCGTAGTCTTCCGGCCAGACATAGCCTTTTATTTTATCTCTCAGTCTCCACTCTGCCCACTCATCGGCATCGCTCTGAATTTTGGGAACGAGCCTTACATCTTTCAAAATTCCAGTTTCGAAATCGCCAAGTTCTCTGAGGTGGACATTACCCAACGACTCATCTTTTGAACCGCTCCGCCTGTCGCTGTCCGAGAGATATCTGAATGACACACTCTTCACTGTTTCCGATCCGCGCCAACCTACCTGACTCAGCGCCTCTGCAAGCGTAGGTAACTCTGGAGTAGTGGAGAACGTCCTGTCCATTGTTGAAAAGATCGCCCATCCTCCACTTTCGTCAATTTCTAATTTTACTCGACAGGATACTCGGTCGCTCGCTCTGCACTTTTCAGAAATTTCAAAAACGCAGATTTCATTCGCCTCGCCTTCAAATCTGACAGGCGGCGCAATCACTTGATTAACGCAACGGCGAAGCAGATGAGGAATACCTTCTGAAGGCGGAACATTTTTGTTCTCGTCGCTGGACTGATGTTCAAGCTCGGTTGCCCGTGTACGAACGATGGCGTCAGGAAATAGTGGATCGTCAATTGTCCAGAGTTCGAACTCTCCTCTCTGAGGAACAGGCACTTCTTTTTTCATCATCGCGCGTTCGCCAAGGGGGGTAAGACTCCAAAGACCCTTGCGTTCAGGAACCGATTCAATCAATTTCATCATTCGGCAGACGCTCAAAAGTCTGTCTCCGACCGACTCCGGTCGTCCTGCAAGCAACCTCGATGAAACATCTCGACCCGAAACAAGTCCGTCTGGGAGCTCCTTTGTTAGCGCGAGTATTGCGATCAGTTCAGGGCGATTTTGATTGAAACCGATTGTAGCCACGACACGCCACCGGTTTACAAAGATGTCTCTCTGAAGAATTAGTTTCATTGTTCGTTCGGAGTGTTCACTGGTAACTTACTTAGCTCATTCAGCGCACTTGAGTTACACCTCTTGACATCAGCAAAGTACCCTCGGGAACCGATTAGTACGAGCTGATAACGAGCCCTGGTTAATGCGACGTTGAGTCTGTTCGGGCTAGCCAAGAAGCCGACTCTTCCTGTTTGCACAAACGAGAGGAGCACTAAGTCAGCTTCATGCCCTTGAAATCTATCGACCGTACAAAGCTTGATTGTCGCTGTGTCTTCATCCTGAGCCCGATGGGCATAAGCCCCGTAACCAGTGATGGTTAAACCCGACCGATTCAGCTTCTCCCGAATCAGTGTTTCCTGCCCCCTGTAAAAAGTCAGGATAGCAACTTCCCACGGACGCTTCTCGCTTCCAGGATGCGGAACAAGTTTCGTCCATTCGAGAAAATGATTTAACTGACGCACGAGAACTTCTGCTTCCTTTTCATTTCGATTGTTTTTATCCGTTTTACCGTTTACGTCAATCCAAACAGATCTGAAGTCCCCGAAGCAATTACAGGACCAAGCTCTTCTCATTGAAATTCCAGTCGAATCGCGCAACGCTTCGTTCGCGTAGAACAATCGCCTTGGGGTACTAGAAATGTCCGGATGCATTCGATGTTGGAAGCAGAGTTTTTGTGACCTCTCAGCATAGATATCTCGACTGGCGCACTGGTTTTTACGCAGCCCGTGAGATAGTGCGGTAACGAATTTTGCTCCTGCACGTTCGCCGACTCCGTTCATTAGCGATTCCAGGACCGAAGGCAGCCCTAGCCTAGAAACAGTTCCAATTCCCTCTAACACCTTCTCATGATCGTCATAAGGAAGCAACTTCTTGATTTGACCCCAATATGGAGGCTGCTCGGACTTTGGAAGCCGGCGCAGTTCATAGTTTCTTCCAAGTCGCCAGGCGATTTCCGCTTCCCAAACTTTTTCGTCTCCCGGATCGGCATTTGTGTGGTTCTGCCACGCTGCCAGACGTCTGAACCAGGGATTGCTGATGTCGCCGTACAAGTTAGTGAAGTCGAGCGGAATGAGAGACTCAAGGCGGTCGAAGTCCTGTTTGCCACCGATGATTACCGAGGCTACTGCAAGGTCTAGTGCCCGCGTAATCCCGTTTTCATTAACTTCATTGTCAAGTGTCTCAATACGCAAATCTGGCGAGACATACTCCGCTTGCGTCCTTATGAACTCGATTTGAGCTGGGTTACAGACACTCATCAAGGCTCTCTTATTCTTCCCCGAACTTGCTTCGTCGACTGCTATGCACGCTTCCCGTTTCCATTTTTCGCAAACCAGTGCGCGAATATTCGGCCCGAGACTGTCTTCGTCCGCGTAAGGCGACAACTGGCGTGGATCTCCCACAAGAACCCATCTTTTAGCCCATAGCGCCGGAACCAGAAATTCCTGGAAAGTTGTTTTACTAGCTTCATCTACGATGAGCATGTCGAACGGCGGCTCTGGATGTTTTGAGCGCCGAGCGGATTTCAAGTCAGGATGTTGCAATATTCCAATTGTAGTTCCTGCAACGAGATTTGCCGAATCGAGGATCAGTCGCTCGATCATGTCCTCGCTATCCGTAGCGGACTCGAGCGCGTTTAGAAAAATCTCTTCGGCAGGAGTCGGTTGAACATTCGATCTGTGAAATTCTCTCAGCCGAACCCTTTCGCTTTTAACGAACTTTTCAAGCCTCAGCCCCTGAACGCATAAAGGTGTTTCGTCGGCGTCACGTCGATCGATGCGAACCGCGACGATCTCGTTGTGCCTCCCGTCTGCAACTCGTTCAAGCACGTTATCCACAGCGACGTGCGTCGATGCCGAAAGTAAAACACGAAAACCAAGTTTCACGACCTGAAGAATCAGTTCACAAATTGCCGTGGTCTTCCCCGACCCCGGCGGCCCTTCAAGGAAGGCGAAGTCCGGTGTCGCCAGCGCCTTTCGCACAAAATCTCGCTGTTCGAGAGTGCCGTCTCTAGTCGCATCGGTCAAAACCTCCCAGTTCGGTTCCACGATTTTGGGCACTATCGGCCATAGAGAATCAGCGTGCATCCGGTGCTGCAATAACCGAAGAAGTGGAATGTGTGCTACGGACGGCTCCGATCTCAGACGGTCTATAGCTTCGATTTGTTTGTCGAGAGCGTACGTGTTGGGTTTCAGAGCGAGTTCAGTAAACTCCGGAGCGCGCTCGATGAGAAGTTGCCGTCTCGATTGGTTCCTCCGGAGGACTTTGATCTTGTGTTCTTCCCTGAAGTACGTTCGGCGTTCCCGTTTTTCATTTGATATCGATGGAGGCGCGCACTCGTAGACGAACTCCGTATCGTTTGAAAGAAACTCGCGGAATGTGGTGCCCTGCTCATTCGGCCTGTCAGGACAAGGAACGAGTTCCAACCACATTGGAGCACCTTTGTCTCGCCCCCCTCGTTCCGGAATCCAGCCAACGCGCGACGCGGTTTCATCCTTTAAGTAACTTTTAGCAGTGGCGAGAAAATTTCTGAACTCCCTAAGTTCAGAGCGAACTGCGATTTCCAAGTGTCCGCCATCACTTGGCAAGTTAGCAAAAAACAGGCGTCGTGGTTCAGGTGCAGCCATTCATATTCTTCAAATTAATTTTGCCATGAGGCGGAAGCAGAATATGCTTTCCTTCCGACGAAAGAATCGTTTCGCTTCGTTTTTTTTCGAGGACTTCCCTAAGTGTCATATCGCTGCTCCAATTCGGTGTATTTCCACCAAAATTATACGCGAAATGCGATGACGCGCAAGAACACCTGGGGCTATTTCCTCTTCTTGAACGATTCAGGCGACGGGCTTGGGTCGGACTCGCCGAGGGTTGTGAGCGTCTTGTCGATCTGCTCCGCGAGGCTAAGGAAGTCGGCAGTTTTCCAGCCGCGGGAGCACATGAAAGGCGTCCCGATGCGAAGGCCGCTGGTTTTCGAAATGGGCATCGGATCGTATGCAACTCCGTTTTTGTTGACTGCGATATTGTCCTCCATCAGCCGCTTTTCGGCCTGATCGCCGTTGACGCCGTAGGAAGCGTAGACGTCGAGCAGGAAGAAGTGGCAGTCGGTTCCTCCGGTGACGACGCGTTTACCGCGATCTATGAACCACTTCGCCATCGCGGCGCTGGACGCGAGAACCTCGCGCTGGTACTCGCGGAACTCGTCCGTCAGCGTTTCGCGGAGCGCGAGCGCCTTCGCAGCGATCATGTGCATGAACGGCCCTCCCTGGATTCCGGGGAAGTTCCCGCTCTGGAATTTCTTTTCGAACTCCTCCTGCGCGCAGATGAGCGCGCCGCGTGGGCCGCGGAGCGTTTTGTGGGTCGTGGTGGTCATCACATGCACGTCCGGAAACACAGGTTTATGGACTCCCGCGGCGATAAGACCCGCGGTGTGCGCGACGTCCGCCATCAGGATTGCGCCGATCTTGTCGGCGATCTGTCGCATCCGCTTCCAGTCGAACTCCCGCGGGTAGCTCGACGCGCCGCCCAGGAGTATCTTCGGCTTATGTTCGAGCGCGAGGCGTTCCATCTCGTCGTAGTCGATCGTGCAGTCGGACTCTTTCACGGGATAGTGCACGAAGTTGTAGAGCTTGCCGCTGATGTTCGCGGGGGAACCGTGGGAGAGATGCCCGCCCTGGTTCAGCAGAAGGCTCATAATGGTGTCGCCGGGCGAAAGAAGCGCGGTGTACACGATCAGGTTCGCGATCGCGCCTGCGTGGGGCTGAACGTTCGCGTACTGCGCGCCGAAGACCTTCTTTGCGAGGTCCACCGCGATTTCCTCGCATTCGTCGACGTACTGGCATCCGCCGTACCAGCGCTTTCCGGGGTATCCTTCCGCGTATTTGTGCGCGAGCATGCTTCCCGCGGCGCGCCTTACGTCGTCGGAGCTCAGGTTCTCGGACGCGATTAGATTCACGCCTTCGTGCTGCCTCTTTTCTTCGTTTTCGATCGCTGTGAAAATCCGGTTTCTGATTTCATCGAGGTTCATATCCGATCCCTTCTACTTTTCGAGGAACGTCGCAACTTTGGCGGCGATCGATTCGCCGTCGAGACCGAAGTGGCGGTACAGTTCCGCCGGCTCGCCGCTTTCGCCGAACACGCCGGGAATGCCGATGCGATGAATTCTGGTCGGATAGTGCTCCGAGAGCGTTTCCGCCACGGCTCCCGCGACACCGCCGATGATGCTGTGGTCTTCGCAGACTACGATCCGGTCCACGCTTTTCGCGACGCGGACGAGGCCGTCCACGTCGATGGGGTTTATCGTGTGCAAGTTGACCACTTTCGCCGAGATTCCCCTGTTCGCGAGGATTTCAGCCGCGTCAAGCGAGGTGCCGACGGTTCCTCCGGAGCCGATCAGCGCGACATCGGAGCCTTCCCGCAGCACGTCGACTTTGCCGAATTCGAACCTGTAGTCGTCAGTGTGGACACAGTCGACCGCGTGTCTCGTAAGGCGGATGTACATTGGTCCGACGTGTTCGAGGCTGTATTCGATCAGCTTCTTCGTTTCGATGTCGTCCGCGGGCTGAACAACCGCCATACCCGGAATGACGCGCATGATGCTTATGTCTTCGAGGCCCATCTGGCTTGTTCCGTCAGGGCCGGTCGCGATTCCGGCGTGGGTTCCGACGATGCGGACGTTTGCGTCGTTATAGCCTACGGAAAGGCGGATTATGTCGTAGCGTCCGGTGATGAAGCACGCGAAGCTGGCCATGAAAACCGTCTTGCCTGCAAGCGCCAGCCCCGCGGCGACTCCGGTCATGTTCGCCTCCTGGATTCCCATCTCGAAAAAGCGGTCAGGAAAGGTCTTCGCGAATTTCGTAACGTTCGTCGATCCGCCAAGGTCCGCGTCGAGTACGACGACTTCCGGATGCGTGTGCCCGATTTTCTCGAGGATCTCGCCGAAGCTTTTTCGGGTGGGTTTCGGTTCTTTTTTCAGCAGTACGGTCATTATTTCACCTCCCCGTTTTCGATTTCATCGAGCGCGCGCTTCGCCTGCTCCGCGTTTGGCGCGATGCCGTGCCAGCCGACGTCGCCTTCCATAAACGAGACGCCTTTGCCCTTTATCGTGTGAGCAAGGATCATTGTCGGTTTTCCCGTTACGCCCATCGCTTCATCGAAAGCGGCTTGGATCTGCCCGAAATCGTGACCGTTCGGCAGGACGATTGTGTGCCATCCAAAGGCGCGCCATTTGTCCGCGAGCGGCTCGACGGGCATCACGTCTGCGACCTTTCCTTCGATCTGGCATTTGTTCCAGTCGGTTATCGCTATGAGGTTATCAAGCCCGAATTTGGGCGCGCTCATCGCCGCTTCCCAAATCTGGCCTTCCTGACTTTCGCCGTCGCCGATCATGCAGTAGACGCGGAAACGGGAGTTCTCGTCCGCCATCTTGCCAGCGAGCGCCATCCCCTGCGCAATCGAAAGACCCTGCCCGAGCGAACCCGTGGACGCTTCGACCTCGGGAATGTGAACCCGGCTCGGATGTCCCTGCAGCGGGCTTCCGAGGACGCGGAGGGTATCGAGCTGCTTTTCCTCTATTATCCCAAGCTGCGCGAAGATCGCGTACAGAGTCGGCACGCCGTGGCCTTTCGACAGCACGAACCGATCGCGGAACGGACTTCTGGCGTTTTCCTTCGTTCTGCGCAGAATGTTATAGAAAAGGTGAACTAGGATTTCGACCTCGGAAAAGCTCGATCCCGGATGCCCCGACCCGGCCCTGGTGAGCATTTCGATCACCTTGACTCGCACGTCCCGGGCGATTTCGACAAGCTCTTCGCGGTTTTTGTTCATCGAATAGTCCTCGTCCGACCGTGATTTTGAAAGACTTTCTCTGATCGCCGTTTGCAGCGTTGCTTCATACCCCATTTTGACCCCAACTTGATTATAGAATGTCTCCGGGACGTTAAACGAAGTTCCGCCGGGTGAATATTGCCCCAGACTCCCGGCTACGACATTGAATCAGGTTATGTAATCAGAATCGGGACGACGAGACAATTGAGAATCAAGAATTATGGGTCCATTGCAGAAGAGTGAACGTTCGGTGAACCCCGTGGCAAGGCCGTCTCGTCGAGAAGGTGCGCAACATTGTAACGAGCGCTTGAAAGTCGAAGGGCGTCGAGATTTCGCTGTATGTGCTCGATTTTTTTCTTTTGCGTCCATGTTGCGTTGATTTTCAAAAAAGATGAGCTTGATGAATTTGATGTAAGATGATGTTTTCGCAATTCGCATCGAATTTCTAAGTTATAGATCCAATTTAAATGCTATTTA
>JANLHZ010000128.1 GCA_024653775.1 Planctomycetota bacterium
ATCGATAATTCGGAGCCGTCAAACGAGACGTTTGACGGCTTCGAATTATCGATGTCGCTTGCCTACGATAGTTTCTAAGGAGCCTCAAAGTAATAAGTCGTACAAAATCGCGCTCAGATTTGCGCCAGATTCGCATTGCGCGATTGAGTCAAACCGCAGTCGTAGCTATAGTTACTTCGAGCCATTATCTCGATGTTGTGGGACGACCACGCGCTATGTGAATATGAGATGCGAGATGTATGACTTATTATTTTGGTAAGTGTTCACGGGGTAGATCGCAGTCTATAGCGGGATTCTGTTCGTAGTGTTCTCGTTAGAGCATATTTTCGCGTTTTGGTGGATAGAATAAACGCCTTACGGCGCCACTACGAACGCGAACTACCCCGTGAACGGTTACTTATTTTGAGGCTCCGAGGTCTTTCAATGAGCAAGAAAAGCAAATCGCTGATATACCTCGAATACACGGGCTTCAGAATCGCGAAGTGCCTTCTGCAGGCAATGCCGCTCCGGTCCGCGGTCGGCGCTGGAAGATTTCTCGGGCTGCTCGCGTCGAAAGTCGTCCGGAGAAGGTATCGCGACGCCGTGACGCATCTGAAAAATGCATTCCGCGACGAAATCGACGATGAAAAGGCAAGGCGGATCGCGACCAGGGTTTTCAAGAATACCGGCGCGACCGCAGCCGAGATGTTCCTCGCGCAGCGGTATATAAACGACGACACATTCGACGACTTCATCCGCTTCGACGCGACCGAGGAAGCGCAGCGGATTTTCGACTCCGGCAAAAGTTTCGTCATCATCAGCGCGCACTTCGGCAACTGGGAGGTCGCCGCGTCGGTTCTGACCCGCATCCTGCCGCAGAACGTGGTTTCGATTTATCGCAGGCTCGACAACCCGCTGATCGAACGCGACCTTCTCGAAGTCCGCGCCCGGAACGGCGTCGAGTTCGTCGCAAAGGAAGACGGCTGGCTCGGGATTCTGAAGGGCATCGAAGAAAACAAGCCCTGCGGCATTATGATCGACCAGGCCGCGGGGACGCGGGGACTTGCCGCGGAGTTCTTCGGAATACCCTGCGCGACCGTGGCGAGTCCCGCGGTTCTCTCGCTACGCTACTCTATCCCGATAGTTTTCGCACTCGCGATCCGCCTTCCCGGCACGATGCAGCACCGCGGCGTTTTCTTCAAGGTTCCAGGCATCGAGCGCACCGGTGACGACGACGAAGACATCAAAACCATCACTCAAAACATAAACGACATCTTCGAAAAGTTCGTCCGAAAAATGCCCGAACAGTGGTTCTGGGTGCATCGCAGATGGAAAAGGCAAGGCGGGGAATGAATACCTGAGATTTTCTATCGTCGGCTTCGGATTCCGCGGATAAAAAAAAGCGGACATTTCTGCCCGCCTTTTTTTGATTCGCTCGATCGAGATCAGTTCGGAGCCGCTTCGGTTTCGGTCGATTCCTCGGTGGATTCGCCTTCCGACGCCTCGGAAGCCTCGTTCGCTTCTTCGGCTTCGCTCGCCTCTTCGGCCTCGTTCGCTTCTTCTGCGTCACCCGAGCACATCGGGCACGATGCCATCATCTCAGCCATCTTCTCGGTGCAGGCTGCGCAATCTTCCTTGCATTCGCCTTCGCAGTTTTCGCACTCGTTGCAGAAGTCAGCCATTGCTTCCTTGCAGTGAGCGCAACCCGCGCTTTTGCAGTCTTCGCACTCGGCGCAGTGCTCGAGCATCTTCGCAACCTGCTCTTTGCAAGCTTCGCAATCTTCGTTGCACTCGCCTTTACAAGTTTCGCATTCCTCGCAGAAGGACTTTAACTCGCCAGCGCAGCCCTCGCACATCATCGCGACGGTCATTTCCGAGCTTTCTTCGTCGACCTCATCTTCACTGGTCTCTTTTGGTTTGCAGCCGTTTGTAACCAGCGCAAATCCGAGGCAAAACACGCTCAATAGTCCAAAGAACTTCTTCATTTCAAATCCTCCCAAAAGTCAATTAAAAGTACCACGAAACACACTTTTACAGAAGCTAATATAATTCCATGAAGGAAGCCCGCAATGTCTTTTATGAATTTTAAAGTGTAATTCATATTCCACGACGAAATTCGCCTGTCACTGGCGGATTTCGCGTTTCCGGATGCCGCGGGAGACGATATCCGGAAACAAAAAAGCGCCGCTTTCGCGACGCTTTTGAAGTTGGTAGCGGAACCGCGGATCAGTTTCTGCGGCCCATAATTCGAAGCATGTGGATAAAGATCATAATGAAGTCGATATACAGGTGCAGCGCGCCGATTATAGCGACCTTTTTGCCGATATCGGAGTCTGCGTGGACCTGATTCGCGACGTCGCGTAGCTTGTTCGTGTCGTACACCGTCAGCCCCGAGAAAATCAGGACCGCGCCGTAAGTGATCATCCAGCTAAGCTGTGCGCTTCCCATGAACCAGTTGACGACAGACGCGATCAGAAGCCCCCAGACAGCCATTATAAGGAACCTGCCCATACCGGAAAGGTCCGCCTTCGTCACGAAGCCGAAGACGCTCAGCCCTCCGAACATCGCGGCGCTGACGATGAAAGCGGAGACGATGTCCGCCTGCGCGTAGATTTTGAGTATGCCGGAGAAGAACGCTCCGGTCACCGCTGAGAACACGAAAAACAGCAGCAGTCCCGTCGCGGCGCTTATCCGGTTGATCATTCCCTGTATCACCCAAGGAAGCGCGAGATACGCTATGAGCAGAAAAATCGTCATTCCCCCGCTCATCTGGATATTCTCTTCGAGCGCGGGGACGTAGTTCACCGCGAGCGCGGTGACGGACGAAATCCCGAGTCCGAGAAACATCCACAGATAGACAGTCGAGAAAAACCGCTGAAGATTCGTCGAACTGTGCGCGGATTCATCGGCGTACACTTCGTAGTCGTTTCTCATCATTAACTCCTTCTCAATTCTCGGTTCGCAGTTATTGTTCGATATTTATATACGTGAAACCGCCCTGAAGGTTCACCGGGGAATTTTCCACTGAAGTCGTCGTCGGGTCAAGGAATTACCATAGCCCTTGTTTTATTGCCGCGAATTTGACCTAATCTGAACTTCCTCGGTTTCAGGACGCTACGTGACTTTCTTTCTCGACATTATCGGATTCGCCATAGACGGCCTTCGAAGCGCGAAGGTCCGCGTGATGCTGACCATCTTCGGTGTCGCGGTGGGAGTGTTCACAGTCGCGATTTTCGTCGGATTCGGCGCCTCGACCGAAATATTCGTCCGTAAGCTGCTCAGCTCTGACAGACTGCTCACCTGCACGATGGTCCAGCCGATCATGCCGTTCGAGCTTCGCAGGAACCGGGACGAAGCGAGCGACGGCGTCGACATTCTGGATCGCGACAAGGACGGCGTCCGCGACTATCCGCTGATCGACGAAAAATCCATGGAAATTCTTCGTGGAATCGAAGGTGTGAAAAACGTTCGCCCGCTGATAATTCTGGACGCGCATTTGAAAGGACTCGCCAAAACCGAGGAAGAGATCGCGCGGGAATCCTCGAATGTGGAATCCACGAGCGGAAATTCCGATGATCCGGAAGAACCGCCCGCGAATTCCCAGGCGCCCAGCGCGATTGACGAGGCGTGGCTCGATTATATGAAGGACATCGAGGATCTCGAGACGATCAGCATCGAAGCGGGCTACGACGACAAGATCCTCGAAGACAGGCTCGCGCACGGCAAAACATTCACCGGCGCGAACGCGGACGAAATCATAGTAAGCCCCGCGACGGTTTCTGACCTGAAGATAGAAAAGCAGAGCGACGCCATCGGAAGAAGCATCGACGTCGTCGTCGGCGCGTCGACGTTCACGCTTCGGATCGTCGGCATACTTGGCGACAAGGAGCTTCCGTTCGAGCTGTACAGGATGATGAACCGTGGGCCGAAGGACGCATACATTCCACTCGATACCGGAAGGCGCATCTGGAACGAAAGCAAGATGCTCTTCACGCGGGTAATCGTCAGGCAGCAGCTTCGCGTCGAAGGCGACGCGGAATTCTACGCGGGCGCGATCGTCACGGTGAACAGGGCGGAAGATCTCGCGCGGGTGGAAGATGAAATCGCGTCGAAGAAGTTCGCGTCGATTTCGATCGTCAAGATAATGGATTTCATCGGAATGCTTTCGAACTTCCTGGGCTGGTTCTTCGGAGTGTTCGGGATCATCGCGATTTTCGTCGCGGCGCTTTCGATTCTGAGCACGATGATCACCGCGGTGGTTCAGCGGACGCGGGAGATCGGGATTATGAAATCCGTCGGCGCGAAGGGTTCCACCGTGATGCTCGTCTTCGTGACCGAGAGCATCATCATCGGCGCGCTCGGCGCGATTCTCGGTCTTCTCGTCGCGTACGGAATCGGGTACTTTCTGTTCCCGTTTCTCGGAAACCTCATCGTAGGCGCGGTGAGCGAAGGTCAGGGCAATCCGGTGCTCGATCAGGAAACACTCGACGCGCTGCTTCACTTCTTCCTGCCGACGTGGCTATGGTACGGGGCGCCGCTTGTCACCGCGGGGATTGCGGTCGTATTCAGCATCGTTCCTGTGATCTGGGCTTCGAACATCGATCCGGTGAAGGCGCTCAGGCACACCGGCTAAAAATTCATAATTAATAGTTAATAGTTTTTAATCGAGAATCGAGAACCGACGGCCGGAAGCAGGGCGCTGGAACTTCAATTCGAAATGACCCTTGAAATCAAAAAAGTCCTGATCGCGAACCGCGGCGAAATCGCGCGGCGGGTGATTCGCACGCTCAGGGAACTCGGGATCGCGAGCGTCTCGGTATACTCGGACGTCGACGAGTTCGCGCCGTTCGCGTGCGAGGCGGACGAGTCGTACCACATAGGCGGGAACGCGCCTTCGGAAAGTTATCTCGATGGAGAGAAAATCATCCAGACCGCGAGGCGCGCCGGGTGCGACGCCATCCATCCCGGCTACGGCTTCCTTTCCGAAAACAGCGAGTTCGCGAAACTCTGCGAAAAAACCGGAATCAAGTTCATCGGTCCGCCTTCGAAGGCGATCGCGAAACTCGGCTCGAAAATCGAAAGCAGAAAGATCGCGAAGAAAGCCGGGGTCCAGGTGGTGCCTGGGACGGAGGACGCACTTTCGAAATCCGACGACGTTCGCGCCATCGCGGAATCCCTTGGATTTCCGCTTCTCGTAAAGGCGAGCGCGGGCGGAGGAGGCAAGGGAATGCGCGTCGTTCGCGAAGCGGACGAAATCGAGGAAGCCGTCGCGCGCGCTGCGAGCGAGGCGAAAAGCGCCTTCGGAAGCGAAGACGTTTTTCTGGAACGCTACCTCGAAACGCCGAAACACGTCGAAATCCAGATTCTCGCGGATTCCCACGGGAACTGCGTCGCGCTTTATGAGCGCGAGTGCAGCATCCAGCGCAGACACCAGAAACTGATCGAGGAGTCGCCTTGCATGGCGCTTGGCGAAGATACCCGCGCGAAAATGTTCGAGTGCGCGACTAACCTCGCGAAGACCGTCGGATACGAGGGCGCCGGCACGGTCGAATTCCTCCTGGACGGAAACGAATTCTACTTTCTGGAGGTCAATACACGCCTTCAGGTCGAGCATCCCGTGACGGAAATGATTCTCGGACTCGACCTCGTCGCCGAGCAGATTCGGGTCGCGCGGGGCGAAAAGCTGCGGTTTGCGCAGGAGGACGTCATACCCCGCGGCCACGCGATCGAATGCCGCGTCACCGCGGAAGACCCTTCGCAGAATTTCATGCCCTGCACTGGAAGGCTCGACGTCATCGAAGAACCTGCGGGACCGTTCGTACGCGTCGACTCCGGAGTCGTCAGCGGGAGCGTCGTATCGCCTTTCTACGATTCGATGCTGTCGAAGGTCATCGCGTGGGGCGAAACCCGCGACGACGCGATCGAGAGGATGAAGCGCGCGCTCCGGGAGTATATGATTGCTGGAATCCGAACGTCGATTCCGTTCCACCTCCAGATGCTGGACAACGCGGTTTTTCGCGCCGGTAGCTTCCACGTAAAGTTCGTGGACCGCGAGTTCAAATTCGAACCCGCGGGCGAGGAACTGACGAAACTGAGCGCGATCGTCGCGGCGCTGCTCGAAGAGGAAAGCGCGGTGCGCGCGGTCCCGATGGCGAATCCTACCGCCTCCGCGGGCTGGCGCGAGGCCGCGAGAATCGAGGGTCTGAGGCGCTAAGGAGCCTAAAAGTAATAAGAACTGTCGTAGGCACATTGGACCGCGGACGTCCTCGTCCGCAAAAGCCGTCAAACGTCTCGTTTGACGGCTCCGAATTATCGATGTCGCTTGCCTACGATAGTTTCTAAGTTGTACAAAATCGCGCTCGGAGTTGCGGCAGATTCGCATTGCGCGACCAAGTCAAACCGCAGTCGTAGCTATAGTTCCGATGAGCCATTATCTTGATGTCATGGGACGATCGAGCGCGATATGAAGACAACGTGAATATGAGATGCGAGATGTAGTGAACGTTCGGTGAAACACGTGGCACGGACGTCTCGTCCGTGTTTCCACGGGCAAGATGCCCGTGCCACACCCAGAAATCCAGGTAGACGCTTCAATAAGGCGTGGTTCACCGAACGTTCACGAGATGTATGACTTATTAGTTTGAGGCTCCTAAGATGGCTGATTCCCACTTTATCGCGAGGACGAGCTGCCCCGCATGCGAAGGCACAGAATTCCGGACCATCTACAAATGCGCGTTCCTCGAAGACCGCATAAAGAACTACCTCGCGGACTTCTACTCTGAGACGGGTGGTGTCGAGTTCGAGTGCCTCGAAAACGCGACCTACGAACTTTGCGAGTGCTTGCGGTGCGCGCTGATCTTCCAGAAGATGGTCGCGGACGACTTCCTGATGGAGCGACTTTACGAGCACTGGATCGACCCGGACCGGAACTTCGAGTTACATCGGAAGCGCGACGGCCTGAAACTCTTCGCGCCGCTTGCGTCCGACGTCGCGCAGATGGTCGCGTTTATCGGGAAGATCAACTCGGAGTGCAGGTTCCTCGATTTCGGCATGGGCTGGGGAAACTGGGCGCGGATGGCGAAAGCCTTCGGGGTACAGGTCGCGGGCTGCGAACTGAGCGCAAGGCGCATCGAACACGCGCGGAAAAGCGGAATCGAGGTGCTTTCGTACGACGAAATCCCTGGGCGTGAGTTCGATCTGATAAACACCGAGCAGGTTTTCGAGCACATTCCAAAGCCGCGGGAGACACTTAGACACCTTGTCCGCGCGCTCGCTCCGGGAGGGATCGTGAAGATTTACGTCCCGGACGCGTTCGGAATCAAGCGCCGCTTGCGCGTAGCCGACTGGAGCGCGCAGGAATCGTCCCGGAACTCGCTAAACCCCGTCGCGCCGCTCGAACACATTAACTGCTTCAGCCGGAAGTCGATAGTCGCGCTCGCGGACTCGGCGGGTCTTCGCGAGGTTTTCGTTCCGATGAAGCTGCAACTCCAGTATCAACTGAACTGGCGCGGTTTTGCGAACGTCGCGAAGAACTTTCTCAGGCCGATTTATCGAAACGTCCTGAAAAAGCAGAACTGTCTTTTTTTCAGGCGAATGTGACAACAGTTGTCATCTGAAAAATTAAATTGTTCAGCCCAAATTTTCTTGTGGAACGCGATGAAGCCCGTAAAATAACGAAATCATCCATTCCTTCGGAGCTTGAAATGAACCGGATTCCTCGAAACTCGTTCTATCTATCTATCTATCTGATTAGCGCTCTCTGCTTCGCTAATGAGGCGAAAGCGCAATCCGACGTTTCCGGGAATTGGCTCTTGATACAGGAATTCGCGAATATCCACTGCGAGGATGCGGGGCACGCGGAACTGCTCGCGAAAATGACCAGCGATTTCATCGACGTCTCACAGACCGGCACGAATCTACAGGCCTTCTATATCGATCCGGAAGAATTTACCGCAAGTATCTTCGGTTCCGTCACAGGGAACGAAGTCAGTTTCACCATCGTTGGCTTCGCAACCACCCCCGGCATCGGA
>JANLHZ010000130.1 GCA_024653775.1 Planctomycetota bacterium
GCGTTTCTTTGATCCACCACACCGCGAAAATATGCTCTCACGAGCACACTACGAACAGAATCCCGCTATAGACTGCGATCTACCCCGTGAACACTTACCTTCAACCAGTAATTCCAAATTCCTAATTCTGCCCTCCGTCCTTGAAACTTATCCGCTCCGGCATCAAAATGCAGCCATGACCTTCGAGGAACAACGAGACAGAGTCCGGGACGAGCACGAGGTCCGGAGAGCGATCCCGGTCGAAAGCGAAGAGCCGAAGCGCGCGATTCCAGTCGCGGACGAATTTGGCGCAAAGCAGAACGCGGACGAAGGCTTCGAAGATGAGCAGGACGAAGCCGAGGAATCCCACGGCTCCGGACGGAAAGAGCAGCCGAAGGCGGACCAGTTCCCCTGCAAAAGTTGCGGCGCGGACCTGAAGTTCACACCCGGCTCTCAGACTCTTAGCTGCCCCTACTGCGGCGCGGAAAACGAAATCGAGGTCAAGGACGAAGATATCGATGAGTTCGACTATCTCACGTTCCTCGAAGAGTTGGATACGAAAACGCCGCGAAAAGAAATCGTCACCATCCACTGCGAGACCTGCGGGGCGGAGTCGACCCTCGACGAAAACATCACCGCGGACAAGTGCCCGTTCTGCGGAAGCGCGGTCGTCGCAGCGGGCAAGACGTCCCAGGCAATCGAGCCGCTGTCGCTGCTTCCTTTCGCGATCGAGAAGAAAGCCGCGCAGGACAAGTTCAAAATCTGGATTTCAGGACTCTGGTTCGCGCCGAGCGGGCTGAAGAAATACGCCCGCACGGGATTGGTCGATGGAATGTACGTCCCCTACTACACTTACGACGCGGACACGAAATCCAATTACCACGGCCAGCGCGGCATCGACTATTGGGACACCGAGACGTACACGACGACCGTGAACGGAAAATCCGAGACCCGCACCCGTCAGGTCCGAAGGACACGCTGGTATCCCGTAAGCGGCACGGTTTACGTCGATTTCGACGACGTCCTCGTCCTCGGAAGCAGGAGCCTGCCGAAGAAGTACGCGGACGAACTCGAGCCGTGGGATATCGAAAGTCTCGTTCCGATGGACCAGAAGTTCATCTCCGGGTTCCGCGCGGAATGCGCGAGCGTGAATCTGAAGGAAGGTTTCGGAGACGCGAAGGACAAGATGGAGCCGACCATCCGCTCGGCTATCTGCCGCGACATCGGCGGAGACCACCAGCAGATTTCGTCGATGAAAACCTATTACCGCGACATCTACTTCAAGCACGTTCTTTTGCCGGCGTGGATCAGCTCGTACCGTTTCAAGGAGAAAACCTACCGCTTCCTCGTGAACGGTCGCACGGGCGAGGTCCAGGGCGAACGCCCGTGGAGCATCTGGAAGATCACTCTCGCGATTCTATCGGTACTTGCGGTGATCGCTGCGATCCTCCTGCTGACGCAGTAGACGCGCCTCACGCGCGTGAGGCTACGACGGACGATTCAGGAAACGACGGCGCCGCCCGCGATCACCTTCTTCACCGGATTGTGTCCGAAGCGATAGATGATCTCCTGCCACTCTTCGAGTTCGCAGAGAATGACGTCCGCGCGTTTGCCCGATTGCAGGCTCCCGGTTACGTCCGCGAGTTCGAGCGCAGCCGCGCCGTTCAGAGTCGCGGCGGTAAGAGCCTCGGCGCAGCTCATATTCATCCTGCAGCAGGCCATATTCATCATAAGCTGCATGTTACCCGTGGTCGAACTTCCGGGGTTGTAGTCCGACGCAAGCGCAACAACGAGATCCTTCGATACGAATCTACGCGCGTCCGGAAAATCCATATTCAGTTGATACGCCGCGCCGGGGAGGAGCGTCGCGACGGTGCCCGCCTCGCGCATCGCGTCAAGACCCTCGTCGGATGCGAATTCGAGGTGATCCGCGCTGATCGCCTTGACCTCCGCCGCGAGCGAGACTCCTCCGAAGTCGCTGAGCTGATCCGCGTGGACCTTGGGTTTCATCCCGAAGTCCCGCGCCTTCGCGAAAAGCTGCCTCGCGTCCTGCGGCGAAAAATATCCCTCCTCGCAGAAGACGTCGCAATACTTCGCCATCCTCTTCGGCCAGATTCTCGGAAACATATCGTGGAAGATAAGCGAAAGGTACTCCTGCCTCGAACCGTGAACCTCCTCCGGAAGATCGTGCGCGCCGAGGAAAGTCGCGACGACTGTCGCGGGACTCTCGTCGTGAAGCTGCCCGATGACCTCGAGCATTTTCATTTCCGCCGCGCCTTCGAGACCGTAGCCGCTCTTGATTTCGATGGTCGTGGTGCCGAGTCCTATGCACTCGGCGAGGCGCTTTTTCGCGAGACTGTGGAGTTCGTCCTTCGTCGCCTTCCTCGTCGCCTTGACGGTGCTTTTGATGCCGCCGCCCGATTCCGCGATCTCGGCGTAGCTTTTGCCGCGGGACCGGAGATCGAACTCCTCCGCGCGATTTCCCGCGAACACGAGGTGCGTGTGGCTGTCGACGAATCCGGGAAGCGCTATCATTCCGTCCGCGTCGATGACCTTTTTCGCGTCGGGAGAGCCGGTGTAATCGTGGGTCTCGCCCGCGTAAGCGATTTTCCCGTCCGCGATCGCGATCATCGCGTGGTCGACGATCCGCAGTTCGTTCATTCGATTTCCCGGCGTTCCAGCGGTCCCGGTGGGCGTGACGAGTTTCGAGATATTTTTAATTATGAGGTCAGGCATACTTCATTTTCGATTTTTGAATGATGATTTTTGATTCGGATTCGAATACACGTTTCCATCGCCAGACGCTTCGCGCCACCCTCTACTGTGTGGAGAAGAAAGTGATGGCGTGAATGCCATGGTTTCGAAGTGAAAGTCTATCAACATTTTTGAAGTACTTCGCGGCTCCTGTTATATTTGCCGCTCTCGCCTTGAGCAAATAAACCCACAGACAGAGGACTCCACATTGGCTAAAAAGAAGGAATCGATCCGCCTCGTAAGCTGGAACGTAAACGGCATCCGCGCCTGCGTGAAAAACGGCTTCCTCCCGTGGTTCCAGAAGGAATCGCCCGACATACTTTCCCTGTCGGAGGTACGCGCGCTTCCGGATCAGATGGACGATGGAGTCCGCGAACCTAAAGGCTATCACACCTACTTCCACGCCGCGGAGAAGAAGGGCTACTCCGGCGTCGGCCTGCTATGCAAAAAAGAGCCGAAATCCGTCGAGACCCACGCGTTCAAGGAAGACGAACTCAACAGCGAAGGTCGGCTGATCATCAGCGATCACGAGGACTTCATACTCTATTCGACCTACTTCCCGAACAGCGGCCCGACGAACGATCGACTCCCGTACAAGCTCAAGTTCTGCGATGCGGTTGTAAAGCTGATGGAGAAGGATCGCAAGGCGGGACGGAAAGTCGTCCTGACCGGCGACATCAACGTCGCGCACACCGAGATCGACCTCGCGAACCCGAAGACGAACACGAATAACGCTGGGTTCTTGCCCGAGGAGCGCGAATGGGTGACTAAGACCCTCGCGAAAGGTTACGTCGACATTTTCCGCAAACGTAACGAAGGCGTCGCAGGACTCTACACCTGGTGGAGCAACCGTCCCGGAGTCCGCGAGAAGAACGTCGGGTGGCGGATCGACTACTACCTCATCACGCCCGACCTCGAAGAGCACGTTGTCGACGCGAAAATCCATCCGGAAATCTGGGGCAGCGACCATTGTCCCGTCTCGATCGAACTCGCGTTCTAATCGAACCTGATTCTGGAAATAAGCTTTTCGAGTTCGACAGCGTCCTTCGCTTTACCTATGGCGATCTGGACTTTCTCCGCTACGTCAAGGTTGGATATGGTCTTAACCTTCATGATGACGGAACGAGCATCATTGCCAAACCGAAGGGAGAGTATCGATTCAAGCGCTTCGAGCTTGCCTTCGAGCTTGCCTTTTTCGAAACTCTTGTCCAAATCCTTTTCGAGCCATGTCTTCGCCATTTTTCTACCCTTCTTTTCGAGAGTGTCTACAACCGCCTCCCGAATCACCCTTCGCGGCACTCTCATCGCCTGCACGGAGTATATCATGGGAGTCGCGAGCTCATAATTCAATTCTTCGTCGCTCAGTTTCTCAATCTCTTCCTCGAATTCATCGAGTGTCAACGTGAATGCCTGCACGGTTTCCTCCATACTTCCGGCTTTCAGAAGTCTGAATCCGAGTCGGAGCGGGAAATTGCCCTTTATGTTTTCGAAAGAGTCTCTCGCCAGATCGATGACCTCGTATTCGAAACTGACGCCGTATTTTCGAAGAACTTCGAATCCTTTCGGAATCCGAATAAGGTCGATGAAGTTCCGCGGTATGTCCCATTGGGATTTCCCGTGATAAACGACAACCGGAATCACGAGCGACATCTGGTCGCCCTTCTTTTTCAGTGCGGCGGACAGTTTCTCGTAAATCCGATCGAGATACCCGTTTATCTGCACCGGCGTGCGAATGTGCTTCCTGCTTTTGTGCTCGAGCAGAACGTAAACGTAGAATCCGAATCCCAGCACGGTCACTTTATACAGAATGTCGGTCCGGTTCTCTCTGAGGTCGCTCCCGGTAAGAACTGAATCTAACGGTATGATCTCGATATCGAGTTTCCATTCTCCGAAACAGAGATAATTCGACAGAAAACTAAGAACGCACGCGATCCTTGAAAACAGCCATTTGAAATAGCCATCGTGCGGGTGCTTCAGAATCGAAAAATCGGTTTGATCCATTCTCAGGGCCGATAAATATCTGCGGGCTTATCAGTCGTAGCGACCTGCTCCTTCTGGCCTGAAACGATTTGCTCCTCATACGTCGGCATCTTGCCGGAGGTGTACCGGTTCCAGTATTCGTCGAGCTTCCGCTTAACGACAGGAGCGAGTATCACCATCGCGATAATGTTCGGGAACGCCATCCCGAGGATCATGAGATCCGAGAAGTCGAGCACGTTACCAAGCTTGATGATCGTTCCGAAGAATACGAAGAAAACGAAGATGATTCTGAATATGTAGAGAGTTTTCGCGCCTGCGAGATACATCCACGCGCGTTCACCGTAGTAGCACCACGAGATCATCGTGGAGTACGCGAAGAGCACGATGCTTATCGAAAGCAGGTACGGGAAAATCGAACCCGCAGTGGCGAATGCGTGAGTCGTGATGCTGACTCCGTCCGCGCCGGGGACGATTTCCTTCGCGTTGTGCGAGTCCGTGATGACAATGACGATCGCGGTCATGAAGCACACGATGACGGTATCTATGAAAGGCCCTATCATCGCGACTATGCCCTCCCTCACAGGCTCGTCCGTCTTCGCCGCGGCGTGCGCGATCGCCGCGCTTCCGATGCCCGCCTCGTTGCTGAACGCGGCTCTCTTGACGCCCATCACGAGCACGCCCACAAAGCCTCCGGCGAGGCCGCGGAAACCGGTGAACGCGTCCGAGATGATGAACGCGAACGCCGCGGGTATCTGACTGAAATTCGAAAGAACGATATAAAGACAACAAAGGACGTACAGTATGCACATCGTAGGCACGATCTTGCTCGTCGCCGCGCCGATGCGCTTGATCCCGCCCAGAACCACGAGACCCACCATCGCGGACATCACGAGTCCGAATATCCTCGCAGGCCAGGGGTGCTGATCGTCGTATCGAGCGCCGAACACAGTGAACACCTGCTCGTCGACCCCGGCGTCGTTTTTGATCGTCACAGTCTCGCCGAAGGCGGATCTGAATGCCTCGAAACTCTGGTTCGCCTGGAACATGTTCCCGCCACCGAGCGAGCCGCCTATGCACATCACCGCGAACAGAACCGCAAGCACGAGGCCGACGCTACCCGCTCCTTCGCCGAGCCATTCTTTGAACCCCATCGGGATGTAGTACATAGGCCCGCCTGAGATGGAGCCGTCCTCGTTCTTCTTTCTGTACATCTGCGCGAGGGTGCAGCAACTGAACTTCGCGCTCATCCCGAAGAACGCGAAAACCACCATCCAGAACACCGCGCCCGCGCCTCCCATCGAAACCGCGATCGCGACTCCCGCGATGTTCCCGAGGCCGATCGTCGCGCTGAGAGCGCTCGTAAGCGCGCGGAAGTGCGAAACCTCGCCTTCATCCGCGGGATCGTCGAATTTGCCTTTGATGATGTCTATGCAGTGCTTGAAGCCGCGGAAGTTGATGAATTTGTAGAAGAAGGTAAAAAACACTCCGCCAAAAATCAGCACGAACAGCACCAGGGGAAGATTCGCCCTCGGGCTTTCAATTCCGACGTTATCTTTCCACTCCCTCCCGAGAACATGGTTCACGTCCGCTTCGACGGTTGAAATGAGCGCACCTTTTGCGTCGAAATATTTTGGATTCCACTTCGAAACAAACGCGAAATTGTTCGCCTTCTCCTCCTCGTCGTCCTCTGCGAGAGTTTCGTTTATCGCTTCCACGCGAGCTTTCTCCGCAGCCACCAGCTTCGGATCGATCACGTTTCCGTACACGTCCAATAAATCTCCGGCTTCATTCATTTCGCTTCCAAGGAAGTCTAGAACGTTCATGAACATTACTTTAGCGAGGAATCCGACCACGCCGCCGAGGGACGAATCGACGTTCTCTTCGAGCCACGATTTCGGCTTTTTCTTCTTGCGCGCCGGCGTCGCCTCTGCTGCCGGCTCGGCTGGAGTCTCGGACGCCGCAGATGCCGCTTCTCCCGCCGCGGGCTGTTCTCCCGGCGACGCTGGTTCCTGCGAAAGTCCGCTTGCGTCCGAAAACGCGAAAATCGCGGCGAAAATGACGATTGCGGTAAACCAGGGGCTCCTGACGAACTGTAGTTTCTTCACGAACGTCCTCCGTTCATCTTGATTTAATGGTGACTCGATTTGTCTCGCGATAAAGCAAGGAGTGCGCTTACGAGGTAGTTTGAAAGCGCTAAATGTTTTAGAGGCGCTGCCGCGGAACGTAAAGGTTTACTTGAAATAAAGTGGGCTGAATGCAGAAGTCAGAAGTCAGAGTGCAGAATGCAGAATGCGGAATGCAGAACGCAGAACACTGAAGTCGAAACTTTTGTAGGAGATCAAATTCGATTGATGTCGAAAAGGCGCTTACCCTCACCGACTCCGGCAGAAAGCGCCACCCTCGCTCGCAAAATGATTCGTCGTGAACTTGGGCGCGAACGCGATTTACATTCTCGACTTCGCGACGAGCATGCCCTTGAGCTTCGCGATTTCACGCTCCTTGCGAACGCGCTGTTCCTCGGTCTTCGAGGGTTCGGTCCGCGCCGCGGCGAGTTTCTGAGTGACGTCATCGACTACGATCTCGCTCGATGATACCGCCTCGTCGGAGAGCACCGTAACTACGTTTTTGATCACTTCGACAAACCCGCCGCCGATGAAGAAGCGTTCGATCTTCCCGGCCTTCGTGGCGCGGAGTTCCCCGTAGCCGAGCGCACCTATGAACGGAGCGTGCCCCTTCAGGAAGCCGACCTCGCCGGTCTCGCTTGTGGCGACGACGCTATCGACGGAGTCGTCGAATACGACTTCTTCAGGAGTGATAATCGTTAGTCTTAGTTCGTTTGCCATTGCTTCTTTTTATCCACAGATGAACACAGCCAAGCGCAGCCTGAACCAAAAACTATCCACAGATTACGCCGATTTCGCAGATTTATATTTTGTCCACAGATTAACACCGATTCACACAGATTTTTAAAGATCGACTTTGAAGCACAGCCGGGATTCGTCGCTCCGGAAATCGAGAAGTTCAAAATCTTGTAAATCTTGTTAATCCTGTCTATTTCCTTTGCTGTCTTTGCTTCCTTGCGCCTTTGCGAGAATAAGATTTCTTTGTCTCCTGCGAAGAAGTCACGTGTTAGTAGTACAGATTCAGATTTTGAATTTCCATCACCCAAGCCCGTCACACAAGGTGTGCTCCAGGCGGTAGAGGGGATCAATTTTCAATTCTTAATTCCCAATTCTTAATTCTTAACTATTAATTATTCTCCGGGTTCCACCCGTATTTGCTTTTCGCCTTCTCGATTGCCTCTTCGATCGCTCCGACGAAGCGGAACGCCTCCTCTGGCATCGTGTCGTATTTGCCCGTGAGGATTTCGCCGAAGCTGCGGATGTTGTCCTCTAGCTTCACGTACCTTCCCTCGACTCCCGTGAACTGCTGCGCCACGAAAAACGGCTGGCTCAGGAAAAGCTCGATCCTGCGCGCGCGCGCCACCACCGCCTTGTCGTCGTCGGAAAGCTCGTCCGCGCCGAGGATCGCGATGATGTCCTGAAGCTCCTTGTACCGCTGGAGAATGCGCTGCACTTCCCGCGCGACGCGGTAATGCTCTTCACCTATGTACTGCGGGTCCATAATTCTGCTGGACGATTCGAGCGGGTCCACCGCGGGATAGATTCCCTTCTCAGCGATGCTTCGGCTAAGGTTCGTAGTCGCGTCGAGGTGAGTGAACGCCGTCGCGGGGGCGGGGTCGGTGTAGTCGTCCGCGGGGACGTAGATCGCCTGCACGCTCGTCACGGAACCTGACTTCGTCGACGTGATCCGCTCCTGGAGTTCGCCCATCTCCGTCGCGAGCGTCGGCTGGTAGCCCACCGCGCTCGGCATACGTCCGAGGAGCGCGCTTACCTCCGATCCGGCCTGCGTGAAACGGAATATGTTGTCCACGAAAAGCAGAACGTCCGCGTTTCGCTCGTCGCGGAAATATTCGCACATCGTCAGCGCGCTTAGCGCCACGCGAAGCCTCGCGCCGGGCGGTTCGTTCATCTGCCCGAATACGAGCGTCGTCTTCGAAAGCACGGGAGTCACGCCGTCGGCGAGCTTACTTTCCTGCATTTCGAGCCAGAGGTCGTTACCCTCGCGGGTGCGCTCGCCAACCCCAGCGAACACCGAGAAACCGCCGTGGTTCGCCGCGATGTTGTTGATCAGTTCCATCAGGATGACCGTCTTGCCGACGCCTGCTCCTCCGAACAGTCCGGTCTTGCCGCCTTTGATGTAAGGCGCGAGTAGATCGACAACCTTGATGCCCGTCTCGAAGATCTGCGTTTGCGGGTTCAGGTCTTCAAGTTTCGGCGCGGACGCATGGATCGGGTTCCTTTGCTGAACGTCAACCGGACCCTTGTTGTCGATCGGATCGCCTAGCAGGTTGAACACCCTTCCGAGGATGCATTCCCCCACCGGCACCGAAAGCGGCGCGCCGGTATCGACGACTTCCATCCCGCGTGCGAGACCGTCCGTGCTTCCGAAAGCGACCGCGCGGACGCGATTGCCGCCAAGGTGCTGCTGGACCTCGCTGACGAGCCTCACATGGACTCCCTTGTGGACAGTGTCGATCTCGAGCGCGTTGAAAATCTCAGGGATCTGCCCCTCCGGGAATTCCGCGTCGAGGGTCGATCCGATGACCTGGACGACCTTGCCGATCGTTTTTGTATCCGTAGATGTACTCATTTCATCCTCTATGTCAGTCCGATTCTCAATTCTTAATTCTCAATTCTCAATTCTCAATTATTTCAGGGCCTCGACTCCTCCCATCAGGTCGCAGATTTCCGATGTGATCTGCGTCTGACGCGCCCTGTTGTACGCGCGGGAAAGCATTTTCGTCATTTCGTTCGCGTTCTCGGTGGCGTTCTTCATCGCGACCATTCTTGCGAAATGCTCGCCGACGAGATGCTCCTGGAACCGCGAGAAAATTCCGATGCGAACGTACAGCGGAAGAATTTGCGTCAGCACGCGCTCCGGATCGGGATCGAAAATGTAATCGATCTTCTTCTGCAGCTTCGAGTTTCCATCCGCTTCGTCTTCGCTCGTTTCATCTAGAAACTCTATCGGCAGAATGACGTCCGTCGAAGGGCTTTGCTTCGAAAGCGAATGGAGCTTCTGGTACGAAATCTTGAAACCGTCGATCTCGCCGTCCTCGTAGCGTTTCTCGAACTCTACCATTATCTTCGTGACGTCTTCGTAAGACGGGTCTTCGCTGACGCTGTGGTACGTCTGATGTATCTTCTCCCGCGCGGCTTTGAAGTAACTCATACCCTTCTTGCCGACGACGTTGATTTCTACTTCTATTCCCTTCGCGCGGTCCGCCGCGATCTCCGTGAGCGCGTGACGGACGAGATTCGCGTTGAACGCGCCGCAGAGTCCGCGTTTGCTCGTCAGGACGATGTAGGCGATCTTCTTGACTTCGCGTTTCTCGACAAGGGGATGCTTGAAGTTCGACGACAGATGCGAAAGATCGCCCATTATCTGTTCGAGCTTCTTCCGGTACGTCGCGGTCCCCTTGACGCTGTTCTGCGACTGACGGAACTTCACGGCGGAAATCATCTCCATCGTGCGGGTAATCCGCTTCGTGTTGACGATGCTGCGTTTGCGTTTGAGGATCGCTTTTGCTTTTGCCATTTTGTTCGTGACGTCTACGAATTTTCTGTAATATTTATTCTCTGCCTCTATGGGATGATCCGCCCACGCAAAATATTACGAAAAATTCGTAGACGTCACCAATATAATGTCCAGTTTCGTGTCGCCTATCCTTTCTGCCGAGGGTCGACCTTCGCCGCGTGGCCGTGGGCGAGCCAGCCCTCGACCGCGTGCTGCATGAACTTCCCAAGCGGGATCGTCCAACTGTCGTCGATCTTTTTCGTCTTCTCGATCGCTTCCGGAATCTCCTTGTGGGTGGTATGAATCTCCTCGATAATCTTGCGTTCGAAGGTCTGAACGTCCTTCACCGCGATCTTGTCGAAATAGCCCTGACCCGCGCTCCAGATCACGATGACCTGATCCGAAAGCTGGTAAGGCGCATACTGTCCCTGTTTCAGCAATTCGACCATTCTGAACCCGCGGTCGAGTTTCGCCTGGGTCGCGGTGTCGAGTTCCGTGCCGAGCTGCGCGAACGCTTCGAGTTCGCGGAACGACGCGAGATCGAGTCGGAGCGTGCCCGCGATCTTCTTCATCGCGGGGGTCTGCGCGTTTCCGCCGACGCGGCTGACGCTGATTCCGACGTTGATCGCGGGGCGCACGCCAGCGTAGAAGAGGTCCGGCACGAGGTAGATCTGCCCGTCCGTGATGCTGATGACGTTCGTCGGAATGTAAGCGCTGACCTCGCCTTCCTGAGTCTCGATCACGGGGAGCGCGGTCATCGATCCGCCGGACGCGGTGATCTTTTTTGTTTCGTGACCCTCACCGAGTCCTTCGAGGTCGTGTTTATGTTCCTGGTGGTCGTGCTCCTTGTGAAGCTCGTACACTCTTCCGTTGACCGAGTCCTTCTCCGATACGTCGCGTCCTTCCGTGGAACCCGCCTTCACGATTACGAAGCGTTCCGCGAGTTTTACCGCGCGCTCTAGCAGACGACTGTGCAGGTAGAATACGTCTCCGGGATACGCCTCGCGTCCCGGAGGTCTTCTCAGAATGAGCGAAAGCTGGCGATACGCCTGCGCCTGCTTCGTAAGGTCGTCGTAAACGCAGAGCGTGTCCTGTCCGCGCTCGTAGAGGAAATACTCGGCCATTGCCGCGCCCGAATACGGCGCGATGTACTGAAGCGGCGCGCTCATCGAACTCGACGCGTTCACGATAGTCGTGTATTCCATCGCGCCCGCTTTCGTCAGTTCCTCGACGATCTGACGGACGGTCGAGTCCTTCTGTCCGATCGCGACGTAGAAGCACCAGACGTTCTTGCCCTTCTGGTTTATGATGGTGTCGATTGCGATGGCGGTCTTTCCGGTTTTGCGATCGCCGATGATTAGTTCGCGCTGTCCGCGGCCTATCGGGATCATCGAATCGATAGCCTTCAGCCCCGTCATCAGCGGCACCTTCACGGGCTGTCTAGCAGCGATGCCGGGCGCGATTCGCTCGACCGGGAGCGTGTAGTTCGACGCGATCGGTCCCTTGCCGTCGAGGGGTTTTCCGGTCGGATCGACCACGCGGCCGACGACTTCGGTTCCGACCGGAACTTCGAACACCTTTCCGGTGCTGCGAACGATCATGCCTTCCTGGATTCCGATGTAATCGCCCAGGATGACGACGCCTATGGAGCTTTCCTCGAGGTTGAACACGAGTCCCTTGGTGCGTTCGTGGTCGTCGAATTCGACGAGTTCCATCGCCATCGCGTCGGAAAGTCCGTAGACGCGCGCCACGCCGTCGCCCACCTCGAGCACGCGACCCACCGCTGCGACGTCGAGATGATCCTCGTATTTTTCGATTTCGGCCTGCAAGACGCTGGCGATTTCTTCAGTGCGAAACTTCATGTACCTTGCTCCTTAAGAGGCTATCCCTCATTCGTACAATTTTATTCTGGATCGAGCCGTCCATATATTCGTCCTCGTGGAGGACCGAGATGCCGCCGAGAAGCCTTGAATCGACGTATTCCGTCAGCACGACCTCGGCGCGAAGCTGCTCCCTGAGTTTAGCGACGACGTACAGCCGGGTTTCGTCCGTCATCGGGACCGCGGTCACGACCGTCGCTCGTTCCCGTCCGCGCAGCTTGTCCACCTGGCGGGTGTACGAGTCCACGACGTGATGGAAAAACACCATTCGGCCTTTCTTGACGAGTATCTTCAGAAAGTTCAGAAACAGCGGATGCGCGACCTCCCGAAGAACCTGATCGAGAAACCCTATCTTCTCGTCCTTCGAAATCGACGGCGTTTCGAGAAGAATCCTGAATTTCGGACGGTCGAGAAACACCTGCGTGAGCGAATGAACCTGCTGTTCGAACACATCGACGAGGTTATGCTTCGTCCCGATATTGAGAAGCGTTTCCGCGTAAAGTTCGCCTATTGGATGTTTCTCGAAATGCATGGATCAGTAGTCAGACCTAATTCGTAATTCAAACCGCGTATTTCTTCTTGAACTCGTCGATCTCTCTTTGGATGAGAGTCTGATGGCTTTCCGGCGTAATCCGCTCCCGAAGGATCTTGGACGCGATCTCCGTCGAAAGATTTACCGTCTGAAGGAGAAGCTCCTCCATCGCCTTCGACTTCGCAAGGCCGATCTCTCGCTGAGCCTGGGAATTTTTGGACACAAGCTCCTTTTCGAACTCCTCCTCGCGATGACGGAGCACGACGTTCTGATCGCGCTTCGCCTCCTCGATTATCTCATGAGCTTCGTGGGTCGCTTTCAGCATGCGCGACTTGAACTCGCTGTCCGCATTATCGAGAGCCTTCTTCGCCGCGTCGGCGTCCTGGATGCCCTGGTTGATCTTCTTTTCTCGCTCGTCGAGCGCCGAAATCAGCGGCTTCCACGCGAAAACGCGGAGGACGATAAGAAGCACGACGAAAATCACGATCGACCACAGCGGACCGCCCTCGTCGATGTGCAGCAACTTAAGCTCTTCGTGGCCTTCCCCGTGTTCAGAGCCCCCGTGCTCGGCATCCCCGCCGCTCTCATCGCTGTGAGCTTCACCCAGGGCGACCGGCGCAGCCGCTCCGGCGTGCTCTTCCGCGAAGGCTGACGTCGAACCCGAAACCAGCCACAAGGCAACCAGAATAAGGGCAATGACGGACGTACCCGTATTTAGAAGTGCGAAACGCATTTGAACTCCAAAAGTCAGCGGAAACCAGCTAACGAACCGACTTACCCAGCAGCGGGCGTTTCGAGAATGAAGGTCATCGCGAGGCAGACGTACAGCGCGAAGAAAGTAAATCCTTCGATGAGCGCCGCGGAAATGATCATCGTCTGGAAAATCTGACCGCCCGCTTCCGGCTGACGGCTGATTCCCTGGCTTGCCGCGCCGCTCAGTTCGCCGATGCCTTTCGCCGCGCCGATGCAGATCAGACCCGCGCCGATTCCCGCGCCGATGCCGATAAGTCCATGATCGCCGAAGTCGGTCGCGAGACTAACCAAATCAGAAAGGAACTCTATCATCTTAAACTCCGTAAATGCTCCATCGATCCGGGCAGACTAATGCTCGGGATTGATGGAGGAACCAAGGAAAATTACCATCAGAAATGTAAAAACGAATGCCTGTAAAAACGCCACGAATAGCTCGAGCATAGAGATGATGACGCAGCCGAGAATGCTTACAGGAACCACGAACCAACTCTGAAGCGAAAAGATCAGCAGGAAGATCGCCGACACCACAATGTGCCCGGCGACCATATTCGCAAAAAGACGCACTGCAAGAACGCCGCTCTTGATGCAAAGACCAGCGAACTCGAGCACGAAAAGCATCAGCCACATCAGAACGTCGAGAAACATGAATATCGGTGCCGCGGCGGTTTTTTTCTTGGGCCAGAACACATGAGGCGCGAAGTTCCAGAAGTAGCTCGGAATCGCGAGAAGAAGCGCCGGACCGACGCCGAGGCCCTTGCTCCCGTGCCCGTGCGAATCGTGCCCGTGCGAATCGTGCCCGTGCGAATCGTGCCCGTGCGAATCGTGCCCGTGAGCTTCGTGCTCATGGGCTTCGTGTCCGTGAGCTTCGTGCCCGAACGCAACCCGCTTGAACGCTTCGATAATCCCGGAGCCGACAACGATGATGAACGCGGTGAGCGCAAGCCCAAGGTTCAGCATGAACGCGCCCGTCGGAGTTCCGCCGTAGTGCGACTTCCCGATCACGTAATAGAGGAAGGAATCGACGGGTATAAGTCCGAGAAGATTACCGAACAGGATGAAGAAAAACGTCGTGTATACGACCGGAAGGAACCGCAGAGTGTTATCTTTTAGTTGCGGCTGCGCGACTTCCTTTTTCAGGTAGACACAGATCGATTCGAACACGTTCGCTATTCCGCGGACTGCGCGGTTCTGCCTCGTTGCCGCTCCGATCTCCGCGCGGATTCTCACCATCACGAGCAGCAGCAGCACGGCGCTGACGATCTGCATCACCATCTGGTTCGTCAGATGCTGACCGCTCCCGAGGAAATCCGGAATCACGATATGCGGAATAACGTGATCCAGCGGAGATGGTTTGCCTTCGAGAATTGAGTAGATCATTCGCCTGCACCGATGGAATTGTCGGAGACAAGTTCGCCGTTTGAAATTTGGCTTTCTTCAGCGCCCGGAAGTTGATTGTCGTTTTGAATTTCTGAAAATGCTGCAAGGAAGAGTTTGTTTAACCTGATAATGAACCACGTTTCAAGACCGAGCAGCAAAATATATAAAGAAATGACGCTGAACCCTAAAAGCACTTTCGCATCTCCAAAATTTCCGTACTTCTGCGCGAGAAAAAGTCCCGAGAGCGTCGCGATTATACGAACCGGAAAGCCGAGCATCGGAAGCCGCAGACGCGCTTGCCCGGTAACCGCGGGGACGAGCATCAGCGGAGCGAGGCCGAGGATCGCGGTGACGGTGCAGATGATTCCAGCGGTGAATATCGCTTCCAGCCCGGGCTTTCCCCACTCCGCGTGAACCGGGTACGCAGCCGCGGATAGCGCCAGCGCCACGATAACGATCACGAGGACTACAAACCTTAGGACTATCACTTCTTTGCTTCTTCGTTCCTGTTTCCGTCTTTATAGAGAACGCGGTAAACCATCGATGCCACGCCCAAAATGATTCCGGCTATGAGCAGCACCGGCTCCGTTTCGAAATAGTCGTCCGCGAAATATCCCGCGCCACCGAGGATAACGACGTGCAGCGGAAGTTCCATCGCAAGCGAATACGCTTTTGCGAACTCCTTTGGCAGCTTTCCGGACGGCATACTCGCATGCTTCTGATCACCCTTGTTTCTACAGGCGCGAAGGGTAACGACGGGCATCCTGACAAACAAGAAAACTAAATATTTTTTGCCAAATTCGTACACAATCCTATGGAAAAATTCCCCGCAATTATATTCTACAGGTCTATGGGTAACTCCGAAACAACGAACGCAACTTTATCGCAGTCGTCTCCTGCGAATCCGGGGACTCCCACGCGCGGAAAGATATGGAACTACGTCCTTTCCCGCGGCGTGTTCCTCGGATACGGAATCCTCATTGCGACCATCGTAGGCTTCCTCGGCGGAATTAACGGCTACTTCGACATATTCAGTCACTTCAGGTTCGCGTACGCGTATCTGCTCGCGCTCTTCACTGTGCTTGCGCTCATCCACAGGAGGAGAAAGACCGCGATGCTTTTCGGCGGCGCGATGATCTTTCACTTCGTTTCGATCCTATCGTTTCTTTCGCCGTCGCCCGCAACCGCCACGGAGACGCCTTCCGGAGACGAAACGAACCCGAAAGCGGAGCTTAAAGTGCTCTGCGTCAACGTTCATTCTTCTAACGAGCGCAAGGAAGACGTCCTGAAGCTCCTGCGCGACGAAAAGCCGGACCTCGCCTGCCTTATCGAAACCACGAGGGCGTGGTGCAAAAGCATCGAGACTATCGCGCCTGAGTTCAGTTACTTCGCCAAAATGCCGCGGGACGACAACGTCGGCATCGCGTTCCTTAGCGCTATCAAGCCGGACAAATGCGAAATCCTCGCGGACTCCGCAATGACGCCGACCATCTGGTGCGAGCTGACGGTTGGCGGAAGGAAAGTCGTGTTCGTCGGACTTCACGCGGTGCCTCCGATTTTCGCGGGCGGCTTCGAGTGGCAGAACAATCACCTCGCGGAAGTTTCGGAAAGACTCGCCAAAGTTGGCAAGGACGTGCACGTAATCGTCTGCGGCGACTTCAACGCGACGCCCTGGTCGATCACGTACGAACGGTTCGTTACGAGCACCGGGCTTCTCGATGCTCGGCGCGGCTTCGGACTCGAGCCGACCTGGCCTGCGGGGTTCACTGCGTTCGGAATCCCGATAGATCACATATTCGTCTCAGAAAACGTCGGCGTGCGAAACTTCCGCCTCGGCAGAGACATCGGCTCCGACCATCTGCCGCTGCTCGTCGATCTCTCGCTGAGGTAGGCTGCCGAATTAGGACCGGAAACTCAATAGTGTTCGGCACGGTACAGACGCTATTAATCGTGTCGATCGACACGGGATGGGCAGTTGAATTTTCAGGCATCATGGATCAAGCGCTCAAAGACGATTGGCAGTACAAAAAGTAGATTATATTGCCTTATATCTATCAAATTAATTTCAAAATTTGATTGTAGTAAGCATCTTAAAAGTTCGTTATATGTGTTTTTATCGATTAACGTTCGTATTTTGCTATTTTACTCACTTATTGATTCACGCGCCGATTCGAGGTCCCCGGAAACAATCCCTCACGCCTTTGAACCCATGCCAGCCTCGCCTGGAAAAGCCGTCAAACGACTTCGTCCGCAAAATCCGTTGGACGGCTCGTCTGAACGTGTTGTCTCGAGTGAACGTTCGGTGAACCCCGTGGCAAGGCCGTCTCGTCGAGAAGGTGCGCAACATTGCAATGAGCGCTTGAAAGGCGAAGGGAGTCGAGATTTTGCT
>JANLHZ010000146.1 GCA_024653775.1 Planctomycetota bacterium
CGGTTCCTAACATGTGGCTGGTTTATGGTTTCGATAGCGAGGAAGAACAGATCGCGTTTTACGGTCGCGCAAAGGAGCGACTGCACTACAACGCGGTGAGAAGCTTCCAGCAGAATCCTTAGAAACAATCCCAAGTTTCTTATGTCAATTTGATTCCCAGGCGTCGTCGCCTATCAGTGGAACGAATGTACAAAGGAACGTCTCGCGGCACTCGAATGTTTTTCCTTTTCTTGTGAATATCGTAAGACTCTGGCTTCTGCGATCTCCGATTGGGATGACGAGGCGTCCTCCATCCGCGAGCTGGTTCATAAGCTTCTCCGGCGCCCGCGGCGCGCCCGCGGTAACGATTATTCCGTCGAAGGGCATCGCTTCCTCCCAGCCCTGCGTACCGTCGCCGAGTCTCGCCGAGACGTTCCTGAACCCGAGATCGATCAGCGTAAGCACGGCTTTCGAGTGAAGCTCCCTGATCCGCTCGATCGTATAGACGGACTTCGCGATGCTCGCGAGCACGGCGGTCTGGTAGCCCGAGCCGGTGCCGATTTCGAGGACTTTCTCGTCGCCCGCGAGATGCAGTTCGCTCGTCATCGACGCGACCATGTAAGGCTGGCTGATGGTCTGCCCCTCGCCTATCGGGAGCGCGCCGTCGTAGTAAGCGAGCCTTCTTGTCGAGGGAGGGGTGAACTCCTCCCTTCGAATTCTTCCCATCGCTTCGAGAACTCGTTCGTCCCGGATGCCGCGGTCGCGAAGCTGGTACTGAACCATGTCCGCGCGCTGCCTTTCCAGCTTTTCGACTTCGTTCGAAATCGCGTTCATCTTTTTCGTCCCCTCGCTATAAATTATATTCCACACTCCCAGATGTGTCATTCCTCTCATCCGTAATCTTCCATTTTCCCTTGTGGGAATCGAGCGATTCTGCAACAATGCCTGTACTTTCAAAACCACATTCTAACTCGACTGCCGCATGGAATTTTCTTTTGTAGAAAAAACGGAAGAATACCTGCAAAGGAAAGAAGAGCTGCGAAAGGCGACCGAGCAGCACAGGAAAGGCACCGCCGAGTTTTTGCTGTCCAGAAGCGAGGTCGCGGCGAAGCTGGACAAGTTCTTCTGGAAGGCCTGTACCGAGTTGCTAGAGAAGAAACTCGCGTCCGCGCCGCCCGCTCTCGAATTCACCGACATGGAGCGCTTCCTGCTCGACATGGGGTTCCTGGATCTCGAAATCATCTATGGCGGAAGCCAGCGGATGCTCGCGACGCTCCGCAGCGAATTCCAGCAGCCCGGAAGGGATCAGGACGTCTATTTCTCCGAATTCCTCGCGAACCAGTACGCGGAGTATCTCGTCGTCAATCAGAGCGAGGAGCCTGCCGCGAAAGGCGAGGCGAGCTTCACGAAAAAGATCGAGGACGCCATCGGCACCGCGGCGGCGGGGCTTAAGAAGGTGCAGCGCGATCGCATCGTGCTGCTGCCCCGGCTGAAGCCGCTGCTTTCGAATCTTCCGGGCGTACCGCCCAAGGTCGTTGATCTCGTGTCCTCCGGCTCGCTCGACGAGAAGATCGACGGTCTCCTGCTCCGCTACCTCGGCGGCGCCCTCGACGAGGCGGGCAAGACGCAGCTCCAGCAGTTCGCGCAGCTAAAGACCCGTCTGATGACGCAGCTAAAGGAAACGATGAAGGAGAAGGGCCAGCAGGTGCTTGTCGAAGCAATCGGAAGACTCGACGCGAAGGTCAAGACGGAAATGCAGAGCATAGCGAGCGAACTGAAGTCGTCGGGGCTGCTCGCCTCTGGTTCGAGCGCCGGAGCGGACGAAGGCCCGCTGTCCGCGAAGGCGCGCACGAAATACATACTCGCCGAAATGCGACTGATAAGGAACCTTGTGAAGATCGTCAAAGGCGACGTATCGAGCCGGAAAACCCACAGCGCGCTGATTGGCGACGAGGAGCGAATCACGAGGCCGAAGATCAAGGAGATAATGAACCTCGTCAGGCAGGTCGATCCGTTCTTTCCGGGCGATCCGATCGCGCTGATCACGCCTTACGTCGGCACAGGAATGTTCGAGTGGGACCGCAACTCGCTTCTGATCCCGCTGACTCCCGACAGGTCGAGCGAGGAAAGCGTACTGAACGCCGTCGCGAACTACCGCGTGATTATGGATAACCTCTCGGGCGGCGGGAAGCTCCGCGAGAACTACACCACGGTCATAAGCTCGAGCTATTACCGCGAGACGTTCATCCGCGACTACAAAAAGTGGGTAACAGGCATAGGCAGAGGCTATCGCGGCGCCCTCGAAAACAAAAGCTACGACTTCTTCAAGAAGTTCATCGGACCGCCAACCGCGGGTCCGCTAGGCCCGGTGGACATTCTGAACCTCCAGCCCGACAAGCTCGCGAACGCGCTGCGGGAAACCAGAGTCGCGCTCAGGACCGCAGAGAAGAACGCGGAACTCCACTTTCGCCTCGGAACGATCTACTGGATGAGGGGCAATCGCTCGGAGGCGTACAATTCTTATTCCGAGGCGGTCGCGCTCCGACCGACGAACGCGGAATATCTCTACGCGCTCGGCGTGCTCGGCAAGGGCCTCGGATCGGATCAGACAAAGCGCTGCCTGACCCTATGCGCGGAGAAGGGCGCGAAGACCATCTGGAGGGTTTACGCGCAGGACATGCTCGGGACGAAATAGACTTCGAAAAAGATTTTACTCTTGTACTTCGAATCGTTTTGTGATACTTTTTAACGTAGAGGACTCACAACTATCTATAATGGGAGCGGAAATGGGTAGAGCGAACGTTCTGTACAAACAAAGTCAGTCAGTCAGTCAGCGTAAATCGTCGCTCAAATTCAGACTGACGACTCTTTTGACCTCGCTACTGTTCATTTCTGTAGCGTCCATTTCTACAGCGGAGACTGACGATCTTGATTTAACGGGGATTTGGATGCTCTCCCTCGACCTTCAAGGCGGAACCTGGGAAATCGATGAAGCGAACATGCTCGCGATCGCGCCACAGGGCGAAACGCCAGCGCTCAGGTGCGAGCAAACCGGAAACTCGCTCGCTTTTGTTGACGTACCGGATGGAATCGAACTTTCTGGATCTATCATAGGGGATAGCGTCACGCTGAACCAGCATCAGGTTCTTTCCGATGAGGAAACGACATCCGTTTACGACGCGACTGTGACTCTTTCGGGAATCCAGACGAAAGGGAAAACCGCTTCCGGAACTATCGTAATCGAGGGAACATATACCGGTTTCGGATACCTGACGTACCAAAGCGGCGTCGATCAGTTTGGAAACCCGATAATCGTAACCGACAACTGCACCTGGAACGGCGTTGTGACGGGATACATCGTTCCGTCTGAAACACTTCCGGTGGAAGACTCATTACCGTACGATCTCGGAGTAAAGCGAATCGATATGGCGGTGGCGTCGAAAGAAGCTGATGACGCGATGGACGCGGAGTTCGTCACACTCGTGGACGATCTTGAATTTGTGGAAGACAAGAACGAGCGCGTTCAAATCGGTAACGAAAGCAAAGAAAACGTTCTCGTTATCAGAAACGACGCTCGCGTTGGCGTCGAAGAAATACTCGAACAGGGAAGAATCCGCTGGCGGGATCGCACCACCCGCGGTAGACCCGATATTCTCGACAGAGATGCATGGAAAGGTTTTGTTCAGTCTGGCGCGGCGACACTCAGGCAGATCCACAATTCATGGGTAGAAATAAACAGGGATATAGATTACCTGACCAAAGACGGTCCGGAAGAAAAGTACACCTATCCGTCAGATTTTACTAGCGTCTATCTTGGCGATTCCAGAAGAACGGAAGTCATCAAAATCGACTGCGAGGTAAACACCGCCGCTGGAATAAAGCTCACAGAGAATGGAGCTTGGGCATTTTACTTTCTCGCGGAGGAATCCGAGTGCTGCGACGAGCTTCGTTGGGTTCAATACCTTACAATCGACTGGAGCTTTGTACAGAGAAAGCCAGATGGGACGTTCGGACCGGCAGAACCGACACTCACCAATGACGAAAAAGCGGCAATGAATGTGGCATTCGTGGCTGGTATGCGCGCCTTCCCCGCTGCTGGTCGTAGTGGATCTGCCGTACCTCAGGACTTTGCCACAGGCGAGCCGTATCTGGATACCAAACCTTCTGAACGTGATCCTGGCGATGACCCGTCCTATCCAAATACGAAAGATAAAAAGTACAAGATATACTGGAAGGACGCCGAAACGCGAGAGGAAGAGCGACAGAGAATCCCATGTCATCTGCTGGGAGATGAACCTGGTTTTCCAAGACAGGGCATGAAAATATTGTTCGACGCGATGTTCAAACTCGCGCCTGCACGATTCAGAAATCAAGGTCCTCTCAACTTGGGAATAATAGTCACGGAGAATTTCACTTCCGTACTCGAGTGTATCGAGAACGGGGAGCGGGAGATTATAGGCTACTGGACATGGCAGATGAACTTCGTTTACGCGGGAAATAGAGACTTCTCAACATCGGGTGTGGGCGCCAACGCTGTGGATTATTACTATCCATCGACTTCCGGAACTGTACCGCCTGTTCCGATAGACAGAGCCACAGAATTCAGCGTGGAATGGCGCTCGGGAACCCCTCCCGATTACAATAATCTTGTGGACGAGGACGGGAACGTTAAATGAATAGATTTTTAGCTGCATTCTCTATGATAACGATTATTGCGCTCGGCGTGTTTTTCGTCTGGAATCTCACGCAGACGGACGATGATAACGCCTTTCCGATAGTCGTTTCTGCTACGGATGGAAACGACAAGATCGCGGAAAAAGATTTTCCAGATATGTATGCCTCGTCTGCAATCGATGCGAGAACATGCGCTGACGAAGACTGTGAGCCGGCCCGGACCAAGAGGGAGAGTTCCTCCGAGGAGCTTCTTCGACGGGAGTCAGAGCTCGTATGGACCGATGAAGATAGATGGAAAGAGTACGTGTATTATATCGGAATGGACAATATAACTCCAAGCACCTTACTTTACATGCCACAACGCTACGATTATTATAGCGAACATTTAAATGGACTCGCAGGTTCACTCGTATCGATGTTCGCGTCTACACACAAAATCTCCTACGAAACTTATCTTGCGATGGTTCCGGTGGGACGGGATGTGCTGGAACGCAAATATCTGCGGGACGAGGACGCCCTCCGGGAGAGGCTTCTTTCGATCGTTCCCCCGGACACAGCCTCCGCGTTCATGGAATATATGGACGAATACGAAGTAAATGAAACTCCAGATTATTGGTTGGACGAATACGAGGCGTACCTGGAGGAGTGGGACGAGATCGAGAAGTGCGACGATACCTGCAATATCTTTATCATCCCTTGCCCGGATCACCCCTTTCCGAAAGGAAAAAGCAGCGGAGATATCGTCAAGATTATAGTAGAGTTAGCTCCGTATTTCAATCGCAGTGAAATCGACAAAACAATATCTCTGCTAGATACCGAAGATTACTGGTCCAAATACAGGGTATGCGAAGTCCTTTATGCACTCGCCGAAGCGGGACTCGATGTTAGCACTGCTGTATCTCCCTTGGTGAGGCACCTCGATCTTGCGAGCAGGGAACCTTCCTTTTTTTACGAAGTTCGCTACCCTGATCCTGGACCCCGTCCATTGTTCGATACAAGTAGTGAAATATACTCGTTTATGGATAAGGCATTCGATACGCTCGCCAGGATTGGTCCTGAATCCGTTCGCGCCCTTCCAGTTGCGCGAGAATTTCTTAGGCTCCTGGCAGAAAAAGTGGGATATCGCAGCGAGACGGAGGATATCTTCAATTTTATCGGAAGCCTGGGAGAAACAGCCTCGGAAATGATTCCGTACCTGATAACTGTCGCAAATGAATCTATAGAAAATCCTTCAACGACCGTATTTGTGACATCTGACTGTAAGTACGCCGCGATATTCAACTTGGGCAAGATTGGAATCGCAAGCCCGGATGTACTGCATTTCATCAAAGAATTATTCAACAATTACATTGGAACCAATCTCAATGATCGACCGACTATTGTGGTACGTCTCAATATTGGCGGAGTAAAATTTGATGTTCCAGTGCCACTCGCATACGCTGGTGTCCTTACCTGTGAAAATCTCACTCCGTACCTGTCGAATGAGATCGTGGAACAACTCCGGATAATCGTAGACAGCGATGAAAAAATAATGTCGCTCGCCGCATCGAAGGTGCTGTGTAAAATCGAAGGCTTTGAAGGAGTCGCGCTAAGAAAGGCGGTTAGCTACCTTGGCGACGAAGAAATATGGGTTAATCTTGCCTCTTTAGAGCTTATCGAGATTATTGCAAGAGGTGGGGATTTGTCTTCTGAAGAAATTGACACCGCTGTTTCGGTCATTGCGGAACTGTCGCGCGATGATGAAATTGCGATCAGAGACGCCGCGACAAGGACGCTATCTGTTTTCAGACGAAGAACTCCCTGAACGGTCTAATTGCAGGAGGATTCCCATCCCAAAAAATACAATCCGCGCCTGGATTCGAACCGATAAAAGAGACCCACGAATCCAGGACGGCTTACTAAAACCCGACGGGTGGGATTTGGGGGATTGAATATGAGAAAAATCGGTTATTTAACTGGTTCAATAATTATTTCACTCCTCATATTGTTGGGTGTTTTTTACTCTGTTGACAAGAATAATTCCTTCGTTCATATAGAAGCTGAACGAAATTACGAATCAAACTTAGTTAACGTCAATAGCGATGCACAGCGCGTCGAAATAACACCTCATGACATATCGAAAACTGATGATACAATTATATCGTCCAATGAGAGCTTATCCGGGGCTTCTGAAAGGTCACGTACCCTCAATAATGCTGATGAAACCGTAGAAGTTCCACTTCGCGAAACCAATTGGATCAGAGCGAGATATGAAAAGGAACCGTATTTATTTGAAGGGGACAACGGGTACAGACCTATGGAGGAGATATATTACCCAGGTAGCTTGCAATACTATAGAAGAAGAGTAGCGACAGGAGATACTGGTTGGTATATTTTAAATAGAATAGATGCGATTCTGATCTCCTTTTGCAGCGACGAGGATATTCCTTATGCGAAGTATGCGAAGCTATATGACATCACGTTTCTGCTGGATAAAGGATATTACAAAGACAGACCTGAGTTGTTGGATTCGGAGCTTGACGCGGTTTTTACGGTAGACGAAAAAGACAAGTATCTATTGGTTATCGAGAAAATGCGGGTGAACAAGGACATATCTTATTGGATTAACGTTCTTGCCTCACCCGAAGCGCTAGAGTGCGACTGCAATTCGCCAGCCTGTATTTGCGAGGGAATATGGGAGGAATGCGACTGCGGCTTGCCTTTAGACGATTGTGTTTGTGAGCTTATGGACCCATTGGAAACGGTTTTAGATCACGATGCCAACAAGGCTTACGATGAACTATATGATCGCCACGATGAGCTTTGGGAATACAAAGAGGAATTGATACCGCTGCTGGATCATCCACATCCCGTTATCAGAGAGTGGACGCTGCGTATATTCGCGAAAGCGAATTTTCCCGATCCGAACCTGTCGTGGAAGTATGTTGAAAACTGTAACCACTGGTATTCGGATGTTCGCTGGGCCGCAATGAACGCGATCGAAGCGCTCGGTCACTACGACAACGTTATCGAACAGACTCTGATAAGAATCGTTCGCGAGGACGAGTATTCCGGGTGCCGTGAAAAAGCGGTGGAAGCGCTCGGATCATTCGGACCGCTCGCCGTAAACGCGCTTCCCACCATTCGGGAAGCCATGAACGTGGAAGAAGGACCGAGAATGAGCGCAGAGGCGGTGCGCACGATGAAGAAAGCCGCGATGGAAGCCATCGCGCGAATCGAAGACAAATGATTACCTCGATGGAAGCGGAACAAAAAAAACATCAATTCATGTATCACATCTTAACTCCTCGCTCGGCGTGCTCGGCAAGGGCCTCGGATCGGATCAGACAAAGCGCTGCCTGACCCTCGCCGCGGAAAAGGGCGCGAAGACCATCTGGAGGGTTTACGCGCAGGACATGCTCGGGACGATGAAGTCCGGACAAAACTGACGGGAACGAAATCGATGGGCAAGATCGTCTACCTTGCGGGAGCGTTCGGATTTCCGGATTTCGAGTGGGACAAACCCGGTTACGAGCCGTACAGGTCGAAGGTGATGGACTCGCCAGCGGAAAAGCGCGGCTTCGAGATACTCGCGCTTTTTGAAAAGGACGTTGAAGTGGCCGGGTTTGAAACGCGCAATCCCTGGACGGACACCGTCCCCGCGTGGGCTATCGCGGGCGTGATGTTCGGCGAGGGGATGGGCGCGGACGGCTCCCTCATTGCGGGCACAATGAGCGAAAAGAAGCTGCGCGAGTACATTCACCTCGCGGGTGGGATTCCGCACGTCAATCTCAGCGAATACGACCTTCACCGCGCGGAGAGTTTTGCGGAACTGGAGGAAATCTATCGCAACATGATCGGCGACGCGGTGTACCGCGGTAACAAGCGTCACATCGAGGACGCGAATGCGTGCATTTTTGGATTCTATCCGTATCGCGGACGCGGCATCGACGACGGAACGCTCTGGGAATTCTGCCACGCGCAGCGATGCGGAAAGAAAAGCGTCGTGCTCTACGATCCGGACGCGAATATAGGAGAAGAAATCTTCGGCGCGAAAAACGTGTTCAATATGATGGTTTCTGGAAACATTAACGACGACAGGATCCCTCTCGTGACGACGCTCCCAGCCGCGCTTGACGCGCTGAAGGCGCTCGCGTAACATCGTTTCTCCTGACCCGAATAAACCTCGTACAGGGTTCTGAGCGAATGAACCACGATAACACCTATCTACTAAAACAACTCGAACATTGGATCAATGCGAAAGAGGGCGAGAACGTTGAGTTCAAGGAAGCGAAGAACAAATTCGGATTTGATGATCTTTGCGAATACTGCTCCGCGCTCGCAAACGAGGGCGGCGGAAAGAGATGACGTACGATTTCTTTCGCAAATTGGATTGAGCCGCGTTAGCGGGTCAAAGAAAATTCGGTCCTCGATCTGCTACGCAGATTGTTTACTTTTTG